>JBDHRB010000121.1:0-6822 GCA_039807355.1 Candidatus Competibacteraceae bacterium | reverse complement strand
GCGCGCACCCGCTGCGGAAAGTCGCGGGTGAGAAAATGCAGCGCAACCGACCAGCGGTGTTGCGGGGCGCGGTAAATCTGTTGATAGGCGCGCAGCGCCAATTGATTCAACCGGGTCAGCAATGCCGCGCTGTAGCGTCGATGGCGGGCGATGGCTAACTGCTGGCAGAGTTGCCGATAGGCGGACGGCAATTCGGCAACCGGCAACGGCGTCGATGGCGGTTTTTTGGGCGTCAATCCTTCCAGCCGATCCAGCCGGGCGGCGAAGGCTTGCCAGCCGGCGGCGTAACGCGCTTCAAATGGACGTTGTTTCACTGGGATTCTCCGACCAGCCAGCGGGCGTAGGCATGCAATCGCTCAACGCCGACCACGCCATGCAAGCCGGTCTGGCTGGATAACAATTCAGCCAGTTCCGCCTGCCGGTCGGGATTGAGCGTCGCGCCGCGCTCGGCGAAGTCGATCAGCAGTTGTTGTTCGGCGGGACTCAGTGGAAAGGGCGGCGGCAGGGCCGGGCCGGGCGGTAATTGCGGCGCTGGCGGCGGTGCATCGCGGTAGATGACCAAGGTCCCGGCGGCCAGGTCGCCGAGGCGCTGAAAATCGCGGTTGCCCAGCATGGCGACCAGGCCGAAGCCATAAAAGACCGGCAGAAAATCCACCGCCCGCAGCAGGTTACGGATCAGCGCCGCCGGCCAGTCCACCGGCGTGCCGTTGGCGTGCAGCACCTTGAGGCCCAGCGCCTTTTTGCCGGGCGTCGCCCCGCCATAGACTTCAAACAGCGCCGGATACAGCCATTCGCCGAGGAACAGCGCAATCAGCCACAGTCCAAAACCGCCGCCGCCCAGCGGAGTCACTACCAGCAGCAGGCCCCACAGCGTCCCGTAGCGAATCAGCCCATCAATACTCCAGGCCAGCGCTCGTGGAACCGGCCCGGCGACCCGCAGGTTCAGTTCAATGCCTTCCGGGGTTTCCAGGCGGCGCAGCGTGTCCAAAGCAAGCGCAATCGAGGGGGGCATGGGTGTTGAGAAGAGCAGAAATGGTTTTAAATAAGCATGGCATGGATTGCCCGGTCAGAAAACCCATGTCTCGCAACTGAAAGCCGTTAACCCCCTGAGCGCCCTATGAACCCTTCCAATCCCTATCAGTCCCCGCGCAGTTCCATCACCCCGGTTGCGCCGACCCAATTGGGTCAAATCAACATACTCTCCGCCCAGGGCCGGCTGGGCCGGGTACGTTATATCGGCTATTCGGTGGGCCTCGCTATTTTGGTCAATCTGCTGGCGCTGGGCGTGGGCGGAGCCACTGCGTTCATGCAAGGCGGCAGCGAGGCGCTCGGCTGGTTGGTTGGCGGCGTCATCATCCTTTTGAGCATAGCGGCGCTGGCGCTTTCCGTGTTGCTGGGCATCCAGCGCCTGCACGATTTCGACGCCAGCGGCTGGTGGTCGGTGCTGATGATCGTGCCGCTGGCTAATCTGCTGTTCTATTTGATCCTGCTGATCATGCCCGGCACTCAGGGGCCAAATCGGTTCGGCAATCCGCCGCCGCCCAATACCCTGGGAGTGACCTTGATAGCGCTGGTGGTGCCGCTGATCGCGGTGATCGGCATTATCGCGGCGATTGCCATTCCCGCCTATCAGAACTACGTCACACGCGCCCAGCAAACCCCGCCGAGCAGCGCCCAGCCGTGAACGCCATCTCTGGAGATCAGCGCATGAGCGTTGCTATCGACCTTGGTCAGGCGATTCACGCCCTGTCGGACGCCCTCGATCTGGTCGGCGTCGATGAGGTGTGCCACGGCAAGCGCGTCGGCTACATGGCCCTGCAATGCGGGCGGGCGCTGGGTCTGAATGCGGCGGAGCTGGAAACCCTGTTTCACGCCGGTTTGCTGCACGATTGCGGGGTGTCCTCCACGCAAATGCACCGTTGTCTGGTCAATGAACTGGACTGGGACGGCTCGGAATTGCACTGCATCCGGGGCGGCGAACTGCTCGGCCAGGTTCCGCCGCTGGCGCATCTGGTCCCGGTGGTGCGCTATCACCACGCCCATTGGGAGACGCTGCGCACTGCGCAACTGCCGGAAAAGATCGCGCAATCGGCCAATCTGATCTATCTGGTGGATCGGGTGGACGCGCTGACCGCCCCGCATTATGAGCGCGACCTGTTGTTGGCCCGCCATGCGGTGTGCGACACGGTTTGGCGGTTGAGCGGCTCGTTTTTTGCGCCGAAACTGGCCGAACTGTTTCTCGATCTGTCCGACAATGAAGCGTTCTGGCTGAATCTAGAGACCCGACATCTGATCCGCTTCATCTACGAGCGGGAGCGCCAGACCGAGTTGGCCCCGGTCAGTTTCGCGGAATTGAAGGAGCTGGCCCTGTTGTTCGCCCGCATCGTTGACGCCAAGAGTCCGTTCACCATGGAGCATTCGCTGGGGACGGCGCGGCTGGCGCGATTCCTGGCCGAACAGGCGGGATTGCCGGCGGAAACCTGCGAGAAAATCGAAGTGGCGGCGCTGCTGCATGATCTGGGCAAATTGCAGGTGCCGGATGAAATCCTGGAAAAACCTGGGGCGCTGACTCGTGAAGAACGGGCGATGATTCAGCGCCACAGCTTTGAAACCTATCAGATTCTGCGCGGCATTGCCGGTCTGGAAGACATCACCCTGTGGGCGGCTTATCACCACGAAACCCCGGATGGGCGCGGCTACCCGTTTCGCCGCAGCGGCGCGGAATTGACCGTGGAAATGCGCATTATCTCGGTATCCGATGTGTTTCAGGCCCTGGCCCAGCGCCGCCCGTACCGCCAGCCGCTCAAGCCAGTAGAAATCCTGGAGCTGTTGCGCGCCTTCGTTCGGCAGAATCGTCTGGATGGCGATTTAGTGGAATTGATCGGGCGGCATTTGCCGGCGAGCTGGCGAATGGCCACCGGCGACGCCGCGCTGGATGATCTGCTGAAGCCGCCTGGCATGGCCCTGCACGCTCGCCAATGAGCATCGCTGTCGTTGCGGAAAAACCCTCAGTCGCCCAGGACATCGCCAAGGTGCTGGGCGCTCGCCAGCGCGCCGTGGGCTATCTGCATGGCAACGGCTATGTGGTGACCTGGGCGATTGGTCATCTGGTGCGGCTGGCCGAACCGGATGAAATCCATCCGGAGTGGAAACGCTGGCGGCGCGAGGCGCTGCCGATGCTGCCACAGGGCTGGCCGTTGCGGGTCAGCGACAGCACCCGCGCTCAGTTTGAAATCGTCCAGCGCATTCTCAACGATGAAGCGATTGAGCGGGTGGTCTGCGCCACCGACGCCGGGCGTGAAGGCGAGCTGATTTTTCGCTATGTCTATGAAGCCGCCGATTGCCGCAAGCCGTTTAGCCGCCTGTGGATTTCCTCGCTGACCCCGGACGCGATTCGCCAAGGGTTTCAGCGGTTGCGCGACGGCCATGAGTTTGACCCGCTGGCGGCGGCGGCCCGGGGCCGCAGTCAGGCGGATTGGCTGGTGGGGATGAATCTGTCGCGGGCCTACACCCTGGCTTGCGGCGTTTACGGCGATGAAGCCTTGTCAGTGGGGCGGGTGCAGACTCCAACTCTGGCCATGGTGGTGGAGCGCGACCTGGCGATTCGCGCCTTCGTCCCGGAGGATTATCAGGAAGTGATCGCCACCTTTACGCCGGCAGCCGCGCCCATTGCAGGCGAGGGATTGGCAGAGCAGGCGGCGCATTATCAGGGCGTCTGGTTTCGCGGCGAGCGCCCGGATGCCAAAGCCAAACGTCTGCCGGCGGATGGTCAGGAGGCCAAAAAAATCATCGCCCGCGCCCAGCGCGGTCAGGCGGTCATCGAATCGCGCACTGCCGAAACCCGCCGCGCACCGCCGCCGTTGTTTTACGATCTCACCGAATTGCAGCGCCACGCCAACCGGCTGTACGGCTTTAGTGCGCAAACCACGCTGGATATTGCGCAAAAGCTCTATGAACAGCACAAGCTGATCAGCTATCCACGCACCGACAGCCGCCATCTTTCCCAGTCCGTAGCGGGAACGCTGGGCGCGGTGGTCGCGGCGATTGAGGAACCGTATCGGGAATGGCTGGCTGCGGGAACCGGCCAGCGCCCGTTGAGCAGCCGCTGCATTGATGACAGCAAGGTGACGGATCATCACGCGATCATTCCCACGCCGATTTCCGCTCGATCCGTGCTGACCGCCGATGAGCGCAAGATTTACGATCTGATCTGCCGCCGCTTGCTCATGGCCTGGCATGAAGACCATCTCTGGGCGGTGACTACCTTGATTACCGCGATTCATGCTGCGCCCGCCGGCAAGGGAAAAGCGGCGAGCGAAACGCCGCTCATCGACCGCTATCACAGCAGCGGCACGGCGGTGGAGCAGGTTGGATGGAAAATTCTGGAGATCAGCGCGCAAAATCCCCCCCAGCCCCCCGTTGCTAAAGGGGGGAGTCTGAAAGGCGAGGAGATTCCCCCAAAGACCAAGCGCAAATCTAAAACTGCGGCGGAGAAAAGCACCGATGAGGCGGAACAAACCCTGCCGCTGGGGTTGACGGTTGGCCAGGCGCAGCAAGTGCTGGAGGCCCGCGCCGTGGCCAAGCAGACCCGTCCGCCGCCGCGTTTGACCGAGGCAACGCTGTTGACCGCTATGGAAACGGCGGGCAAAACTCTGGATGACAAGGAACTGTCGGCGGCGATGAAAGAGCGCGGACTGGGGACGCCGGCGACTCGCGCTGACACCATTGAAACCCTGCTCAAGCGTCATTATGTGACCCGCGACGGCAAGGCCCTGAACGCCACTGAGCGCGGCATTCGCCTGATTGAACAGGTGCAGCCGCCGATCAAAAGTCCGCAAATGACCGGCGAATGGGAGGCGTTTTTGAAACGGATTCAACGCGGCGAGGCGGATTTGCCGCGCTTCATGGCCGAGATTGCCGATTTCGTCCATCAGGCAGTGGCGCAGGCGTTCACCTTGGCGCGTCCCGCTCCGCCGCCGCAAGCGTTGGCGTTGGCGGTAGAAACCGCGCCGCGCCGCGAACCGGTGGCGCTGGATCGCCTGCTGGAATTGTTGCAAAGCGTGTTTCGCCTGTCCGCGTTCCGCCCCCATCAGGAGCAGGTCTGTCGCACCGTCACCGAGGGCCATGACGTGCTGCTGGTCATGCCGACCGGAGCGGGCAAATCGCTGTGTTTTCAACTGCCCGGCATCGCCCGCGCCGGAACAACGCTGGTCGTATCGCCGCTGATCGCCTTGATGGAAGATCAGGTCGCCAAGCTTTGCGAACTGGGTTTGCGCGCCGAACGCATCCATTCCGGGCGGGATCGGGCCGCTTCGCGCCAGGCGTGCGTGGACTATCTGAGCGGGCAACTCGACTATCTGTTCATCGCACCGGAACGGCTGCGCGTGCCGGGTTTCCCGGAAATGCTGGGCAAACGCAAGCCGGCTTTGATCGCGGTGGACGAGGCGCATTGCATCTCGCAATGGGGCCATGATTTCCGCCCCGATTACCGGATGCTCGGCCAGTATTTACCCTTGCTGCGCCCCGCTCCGGTGATTGCCCTGACCGCGACTGCGACCCTGCTGGTGCAGGATGACATCGTGGCGCAACTGAGCCTCAACGCGGCGACGCGCTACATTCACGGATTTCGCCGCCCCAATCTGGCGGTGGAGACGGTGGAAACCAAGCGCGGCCTGGATCGACATGAAGCGGTGCGGCGCATTCTGGCCGATCCGAACCGGCGTCCGGCCATCGTCTACGCGCCGACCCGCAAGGAAACCGATGCGCTGGCCCTGGAGTTGGGCGCGGCTTATCCGACCGCCGCCTATCACGCCGGCATGAATCCGCAGGAGCGCGACCGGGTGCAGGGTCTGTTCAGCGCCGGACGGTTGCAGGTGATCGTCGCCACCATCGCTTTCGGCATGGGCATCGACAAGCCGGACATCCGCACGGTGATTCATGCCGCCTTGCCCGGCAGTATCGAGGGCTATTACCAGGAAATTGGTCGGGCCGGGCGCGACGGTCAGCCGGCCCGCGCCATCCTGCTGTATTCCTACGCCGATTTGCTCACGCATCAATACTTTCACCAGCGCAGCTATCCGCCGTCGGGTGTGCTGGCGCGGATTTTCGCTGCGCTGAACGCGGATTTTCAGTCGAAAATCCTGCTGCGCGACTGGCTGGGCGTTGAGCCGGATGAATTTGATGCGGCGGTGGACAAACTGCTCGTGCATGGCGGGGCGCAGCGCGATATCGAGGGCAACCTCTGTCAGGGCAAAGCCGACTGGCAAGCGCCCTACGAACGACAGAGTGCGCATAAATTGGGTGAGCCGCAACGAATGCTGGAATTTGCCGATCAGGCGACTGGCTGCCGGATGGTGCGGCTGATCCGCCATTTCGGCGACCAGGACGATAATCAGCCCTGCGGAATTTGCGACGTGTGCGCACCGCAGGCGACCGCCGCCCGGCACACCCGGCTATTGAAACCGCTTGAAAGTCAATGGGCCTTGCAAACCCTGGCGGTTTTGCAACAGCGCGACGGGCAAACGCCCCGCCAGCTTTGTGAGTGCGTGCTGGGCGGGGCGGAGCATCGGCGCGGGTTCGAGCGATTGCTGGAGGCAATGGCCGGAGCTGGGTTGGTCGAATTGCAAGAGGATGCGTTCACCAAGGACGGCAAAGTCATCGTGTTCCGGCGGGCGTATTTGACCGAGGCCGGACGGCAGGCCGGGATGAATGAAGTGCGGCGGGTGCGCTTGAGCGAGTCGGCTGCCGCACCGGCCCGGAAGCCGAGAGCGAGAAGAATGCGCTAGCTGCGAAGGATTAAGGATTAGGCCGACAGAGGTTAAA
>JBDHRB010000120.1:0-6827 GCA_039807355.1 Candidatus Competibacteraceae bacterium | reverse complement strand
TCGAGGCGGTCATCGCGGAAATTTCTGCGGAGAAAACCGCCGAGTTGGGCGTGCAATGGGTGGCGGCAGGGAATAGCGTGATCGGTTTTACCAATCTTGGCTCCGAGACCACCAGTCTGGCCAACATCATCGGTCTGGCGGCTCAGGCGGACAGCGGCGATCTGAGCGCATTGTCAGCAGCGCGCATTCCCCAGGGGATGCAAATGGCCGCTGGCGACTTCACCGGCAACAATCGTTTTGGCGCGTTGATCAGCGCCTTGGCCAAGGACGCCGACACCAATGTGCTGTCCACGCCGACCGTGGTTACCATGGACAATGAAGAGGCGGAAATCGTCGTCGGCCAGAACGTGCCGTTCGTCACCGGCAGCTACACCTCTTCAACCTCCACCGGCAGCGGCGACAATACCAATTCCCTGGCTAATCCGTTCCAGACCATCCAGCGCGATGATGTCGGCATCAAGCTCAAGGTCAAGCCGCAGATCAACGAAGGCAATGCGGTAAAGCTGGAGATTGAGCAGGAAGTGTCCAGCGTCGTACCCTCGGCGAACGCTGCGACCCAGGGGCCGACCACCAACAAGCGTTCGATCAAAACCATCGTCATGGTCGAGGACGGTCAGGTGCTGGTGCTGGGCGGGTTGATTGATGACAATCTCACCGAAAGCGCGCAGAAAGTACCGCTGCTCGGCGATGTTCCGTTATTGGGCAATCTATTCCGCTACCGCAGCACTACCAAGCTCAAGCGCAATCTGATGGTGTTCCTGCATCCGATCATTCTGCGCGACCCGAATCAGGGTACGCTGCACACCAGCGACAAATACAGCTACATCCGCCAGCAACAACTGACCGCCCGGGAAAACGCCGATTATCTGCTGCCGAACGTGCAGTCGCCGGTATTGAAACCGCAGCGCGAAGTCAAGGAACAGCGCACCCTACTCGATTTATCCGCGTCGCCGCCGCCGGAACCGCCTCCGCCGCCGAAACCTATGCCGGTTGCCGAGCCGGAAAGCTTTGGATTCAACAACCGATGAGCGGTGCGCCGGACTTGATGGCCTCGAATGCGCCGCCGCCGCTGCGGCGCTTGCCCTACGCTTTCGCCAAGCGCCATGGAGTGTTGGTGCTGGATGAACGCGAGGGCGGCATCGACGTGGCCTGTCGGCCTGGGGTCAGCGTCCACAGCCTGGCGGAGCTGCGTCGGCATTTGTCCGCGCCACTACGTCCGCTGTTGGTCCCCGCCGAGCGGTTTGAACGCCTGTTGCAGGACGCCTACGAAGGCGACAGCGAAGGCGCAGCGCGGATGATGGAGGACTTCGGCGATGACATCGACCTGAATCAGGTGGCGCTGAGTCTACCGGAACCGGAGGATTTGCTGGAAAGCGCCGATGATGCGCCGATCATTCGCCTAATTAACGCCCTGCTCACTGAGGCGATCAAGGAAAACGCCTCGGACATTCACATCGAATCGTTCGAGAATCGGCTGCTGGTGCGCTTCCGGGTGGACGGGGTATTGCGCGAAGCCTTGCAGCCGCCGCGTGCGCTGGGGCCGTTGCTGGTATCGCGGGTTAAGGTCATGGCCCATCTGGACATCGCGGAAAAGCGGTTGCCGCAAGACGGACGGATTTCCCTCAAGGTCGCCGGACGCCCGGTCGATGTGCGGGTTTCGACCCTGCCAACCGGCCACGGCGAACGGGTGGTGTTGCGCCTGCTGGACAAGCGCGAGGGCCGGCTGGATTTGCGCCATTTGGGTATGGAGGCCAACGACGAAGCGCGGCTGCTGAAATTGATCCACCGCCCGCATGGCATCCTGCTGGTCACCGGCCCGACTGGCTCCGGTAAAACCACCACGCTGTACGCCGGGCTGATTCAGTTGAATGACCGCAAGCGCAACATCATGACCGTCGAAGACCCCATCGAGTATTACCTGGACGGGGTGAGCCAGACCCAGGTCAATCCCAAGGTGGACATGACCTTTGCCCGGGGCCTGCGGGCGATTTTGCGCCAGGACCCGGATGTGGTGATGGTGGGCGAAATCCGCGATCTGGAAACCGCGGAAATTGCCGTACAGGCGTCGCTGACCGGCCATTTGGTGTTGTCCACCTTGCATACCAACAGCGCGGTCGGGGCGATGACCCGGCTGCGCGATATGGGTGTTGAGCCGTTTCTGCTGTCCTCGTCGCTGATTGGCGTGCTGGCCCAGCGTCTGGTGCGCAAACTGTGTCCCCATTGCAAACAGCCCTATCCGGCCACCCCGGCGGATGCTCAGGCGCTGAATGTCGCTGCGGCGACGCTTTACGCTCCCGTCGGTTGTGATCGCTGCAATCAGTCCGGTTATCGCGGGCGCACCGGCATTTTCGAGCTGGTGGTGGTGGATGAAACCATGCAAACCCTGATTCATGAAGGGCATGGCGAGCAGGAACTGGAGCGTCACGCCCGCTTGTCCAGCGCCAGCATCCGCGACGATGGCCGGCGGCGAGTGCTGGCCGGCGATACCGCATTGGCGGAACTGGTGCGGGTGACGCGGGAGGATTAATTGAAACAATCTGCGAAATCCAGGAGGCGGTATGAACCCGGTTGCTCAAGAGTCTGTGCCGAATGCGCTGGATTTATCAGTTCCCCATCGCTATCGGTTGACCGTCGCTATCTATCATCAATTAGCGAAGATCGGCGTTTTTAATGAAGATTCGCGCTTGGAATTGATCGAGGGAGATTTAATCGCCATGCCGCCGATTGGAGAACGCCACGCCAGCCAGACCCGTCGCTTGAATCAACTCTTTTCGCGGCAAGCCGGCGATGCAGCGATTGTGGACATGCAAAATCCGGTCGCTTTGAACGCCTATTCAGAGCCGCAGCCGGATATTATGCTGTTAAAGCCGTGCGCCGATTTCTATGAACGTTCGCATCCCGGCCCGTCGGATATTCTGTTGATTGTTGAGGTATCGGACAGCACGCTGCGCTATGATCGGGAAACCAAAATTCCATTATACGCCCAGGCCGGAATTGCAGAAGTTTGGATATTAGATATTCTCCATCAGCGATTGGAAATTTACCGATACCCCAGTCCAGACGGCTATCGTGAGGTGCGTTATCCGGCATTACAGGAGGTGATTACGCCGACGTTATTGCCAAATTTGGCGATTCGTGTGCGCGATGTGCTGGCTGGATTGCAGTCTGATTAATTTTCCGTGCCCGCCTTTCAATACAGCGCCCTCGACGAACGGGGCCGGCAGCGCAAAGGACTGATCGAAGCCGACACACCGCGCATGGCTCGCCAATTATTGCGCGAGCGTGGAATGAGTCCGCTCGGCGTTGAGGAAGTCGCCGGTCAGGAGCGCAGCCGTAGCCGCCGCTGGTTTCGTCCGCGCATCAGTCCGACCGATCTCGCCTTGATTACCCGGCAACTCGCTACGCTGGTCGGCTCCGGCCTGCCGCTGGAAGAGGCATTGGGCGCGGTAGCGCGGCAGGCGGAACGGGCGCGCTTGAGCGGATTGTTGCTGGCGGTGCGGGCCAGGGTGCTGGAAGGGCATACCTTGGCCACGGCGTTGCGGGATTTTCCCGGCGTGTTCCCGGAACTGTACCGGGCCACCGTCGCCGCCGGTGAGCAGTCCGGCCATTTGGACGTGGTGTTCGAGCGCCTGGCCGATTACACCGAAGCTCGCCAGCAAATGCGTCAGAAAGTCGGTCTGGCGCTGTTCTACCCGTTGTTGCTGACCGGGGTAGCGATTCTGGTAGTGGCCGGGTTGCTGACCTATGTGGTGCCGCAAGTGGTTCAGGTGTTCAGCAGTCTGAATCAACAGTTACCGGCGCTGACCCGTGGGCTGATCGCCCTCAGCGATTTTCTGCGGGAATACGGCGGATTATTGCTGATCGGATTAGCAGCGGGCGCGATCAGTTTGGTTTACGCGCTGCGCCGGATCAGTTTCAGGCGGCGGGTGCATCAAACCTTGTTGAAATTACCCTTGATCGCCCGCCTGATCCGGGGGGCGAACACCGCCCGCTTCGCCCGCACTTTCAGCATTTTGATGGCCAGCGGCGTGCCGGTGCTGGAGGCGCTGCGCATTTCCGCCCAGGTGATGAGCAATCTGCCGATGCGCGAAGCCGTCGAGCAGGCGGCGGTGCGGGTCAAGGAGGGAGCCAGCCTGCAAAAAGCCATCAGCAACAGCGGCTATTTCCCGCCGATGACCGTGCAACTGATCGCCAGCGGCGAGGCCAGCGGGCGGCTGGAGAATATGCTGGAGCGGGCAGCGGTGCAGCAGGAGCGCGAGACGGAGACGCTGATTGCCGCGCTCTTGGGCATTTTCGAGCCGATGTTGATTCTACTGATGGGCGGGGTGGTGCTGGTGATCGTGCTGGCGATTCTGCTGCCGATTTTCGATCTCAATCAATTAGTGCGCTGACGGCCAGAGCGGCGAGAGCGCCCGCAGCCGCTGTACCGAGGCGCGAATCGCCAGAGCCGCCTGGTCAATTTCTTCCACGGTGGTGAAGCGGCCCAGGCTGAAGCGCACTGCGCCCCGCGCCCGCCGCGCCTCGCAGCCCATGGCGCGCAGCACATGGGACGGTTCGTCACCCGCAGAGGTGCAGGCGGAGCCGGTAGAAACGGCAATATTCGGCACGTCCGCCAGCAGGGCTTCGGCGGTGATCCCGGCGAAACTCAGGTTGAGAATCCCGGCCACGCAGTGTTCCACATTACCGTTGCGCATCACTTCACCTAAATCCGCCAATGCCCGCCATAACCGGTCGCGCAATTCAGCAATCCGCGCCGTTTCCACCGTCATCCGCTCACGGGCGATGCGAAACGCTGCGCCCATCGCCGCGATCTGATGGGTTGGCAAGGTGCCGGCGCGCAAGCCGCGTTCCTGGCCGCCGCCATACAGCAACGGCTCCAGGCGCACCCGCACCGGGCGCTGACGAACATACAGCGCGCCGACGCCTTTGGGGCCGTACAGCTTGTGGGCGCTGAGGCTGAGTAAATCCACCGGCCAGCTTTGCAAATCAATCGGCGTTTTGCCGGCGCTCTGCGCCGCGTCCACATGCAGGAATACGCCGCGCTCGCGGGTCAAGGCTCCAATCGCGGCGATGTCCTGGATGACGCCGGTTTCATTATTGACGTGCATCAGCGACGCCAACACCGTGTCCGGGCGCAGCGCCTCGGCGATGCGTTGCAAGGGAATCCGTCCATCCGGGTCGGGGTCGAGATAAGTGACCGCGCAGCCGTCGCGCTCCAGGCGTCGGCAAACATCAAGGATCGCCTTGTGTTCGGTCTTGGCGGTGAGCAAATGCCGACCCTTGCGGGCGTTGGCGCGCATCACCCCGAACAGCGCCAGGTTATTGGCCTCAGTGGCCCCGGAAGTCCAGATCAGATCGCCGGGGTCGGCGTTGATAAGTGCGGCGACCTCGGCGCGGGCTACAGCGACCGCTTGCGCCGCTTGCCGGCCAAAAGCGTGGGTGGAGGAGGAGGGGTTGCCGAAGACGCCTTCGAGGGTCAAGTGCCGCCCGAGTTGGGCGGCTACTTGAGGATCCACCGGGGTGGTGGCTGCGTAATCGAGGTAAATCAGCGAGCGCATGGTGCTGCGCCCATGCTTACATCACTGTCGCAGGAATCGACAGCGGGTTGATCGGTTGCTCGCGCCGGCGTGTATGTTGGCGGTGCAGCGCGGCCTGATCGTAGATGGCCGGGCGCTCGACGAACTGGGCCAGAGTAATGCCTTCCAGGAAAGCGAAAATCTGCCGGCTCAGATCGGTCCAGAGTTGATGGGTCAGGCAGCGCTGACCGCCCTGGCAATTTTCCTGACCGCAGCAGCGGGTGGCGTCGATACGCTCATCGACCGCGCTGATGATGTCGGCAATCGTGACGCGATCCGGGGTCAGCGCCAGCCGGTAGCCGCCACCCGGTCCGCGCACTCCTTCCACCAGACCGCGCCGGCGCAATTTGGCGAACAGTTGTTCCAAATAGGACAGGGAAATACCCTGGCAGGCAGAGATTTCCGCCAGCGTGACCGGACCATGCCGATCATGGATGGCGAGATGCATCATGGCGGTCACTGCATAGCGACCTTTGGTTGAGAGCTTCATGGCATACCCTTATAAAGTGACGTAAATGAGACAATTCATAACTATTTATCTATGGAAACTATATTACCCTATCTGATTAGTCAACTAATTTGGCCGGATAACTTCCCGGCGCACGCGGATTTTTTTGTGGGTTTTTCAGCGAAGTTTCCGCGATGCGCGATCAGACTTGCTGCGTTGCAGCGGAATGTCTGAGCGGTTCAGTGAAACTATGGCCTTGTCGTAAGCAATAACCAAGCCATTTATAGAGAAAGCGGTTGATTCGCCAGCGCCGGTAGAGACTGAGGCGATCCATAGGCCCGGCATTGGGGAAATCGCCGGGAAAGGCCGGCTGATGGCGCAAGTGCGCGGTCATCGCCTCGGCTTGACGGGCGTCGTGATAGACCCGGATGCGTAAATCCGGTTCGATGATCGGCGGGCTATCGGCGCTGGCGAACTGATAAGTCAGAATCAGTTCGCTGGTATAGCGGCAACGTTCAATCATCCGCAGATGCAAGTCCAGGCCGCCCGGCGTCTGCGAGACCCAAACCGTCGCTGGCGGCGGCATGACCGGCAGCAATTGGCGCATCTGCATGTAATTGCGCTCATAGAGATCCATCAACGCGGAGAAACTGCCCGGCGCATTGTGCAACCACGGGCTGGCGCTGGGCAGCAAGATCATCATGGCGGGTCAAGCCGCTCCAGCCGCCAGCCGGACGCATCGCAACGCAGGACACTGCCGTATTGCTCTCGCCAATCGCCCAGCACTGCCCGCCGGGCCGGTT
>JBDHRB010000119.1:0-6861 GCA_039807355.1 Candidatus Competibacteraceae bacterium | reverse complement strand
TGAACGGCGGAATGCCGAAGGTCAGCAAGCCGCCGATTTGCGCATAGCGGTCGAACACCACCGGCTTGACCCCATTGCGGGCCAGAATGTCGGCGCAACCGAGACCGGCGGGGCCAGCGCCGACGATAGCGACCCGTTTGCCGGTCGGCGTGATCTGAGACAGATCGGGCCGCCAGCCGGCTTTCAGCGCCTCGTCGGTGATGTATTTCTCAATCGCGCCGATAGTGACCGCGCCGAACCCGTCATTCAGCGTGCAGTCGCCTTCGCACAGGCGGTCTTGCGGACAAACCCGCCCGCAGATTTCCGGCAATGAATTGGTACGATGCGACATTTCCGCCGCTTCAAACAGATGGCCTTCGGCGATCAGTTGCAGCCAGTTGGGGATGTAGTTATGCACCGGGCATTTCCATTCGCAGTAGGGATTGCCGCAATGCAGGCAACGCCCGGCCTGACCGGCAGCGGTATTAACGTCAAACTGCCCGTAGATTTCCTTAAATTCGAGAATGCGCTCGCGGGCCGGTTTCTTGTCCGGGTCCTGGCGCGGGTTTTCAATGAACAGCAACGGTTTGGCTTGGGACATCGGCGTATCCAGTGGCAAACAGCGAATAAGGAATTCAGGCGGCTTCGCGCAACGCGCCGACCAGCGATTTCAGATCAGCGGCTTTCGGCTTAATCAGCCAAAACCGGCTGGCGTAATAGCGGAAGTCGTCGAGAATCGCCTGGCCCCAGGCGCTGCCGGTTTCCGCGACATAATCCTCGATTAACTCCAGCAGATAATTGCGCTGCGGCTCCATGTTCTCGGTGGCGATGCGGTGGATGTCGATCAGTTCATGGTTGTAGCAATCGACAAAGGCGTTGCGCTCGTCGAGAACAAAGGCAAAGCCGCCGGTCATGCCGGCGCCGAAATTCACCCCGGTCTCGCCCAGCACCACCACCACGCCGCCGGTCATGTATTCGCAGCCGTGGTCGCCGACGCCTTCGACTATCGCCAGCGCCCCGGAATTACGCACCGCGAAGCGTTCGCCGGCTGTGCCTGCGGCGTACAGCGTACCGCCGGTCGCGCCGTACAGGCAGGTGTTGCCGATGATCGGGGTGTGCTGACTGGCGAACTGGCTGTGCCGGGGCGGATAAAGCACCAGTTTGCCGCCGGCCATGCCCTTGCCGACATAATCGTTGGCGTCGCCCTCCAGATAGAGGTGCAGACCGCCGGCGTTCCATACCCCGAAGCTTTGCCCGGCGCTGCCGGTCAGGCGTAGTTTGATCGGCGCGTTTTCCATGCCGGAGTCGCCATGGCGGCGGGCGATTTCCCCGGACAGCCGCGCCCCGATGGAGCGATGGATGTTCTTGACCGTGTAGTGAAATTCGCCGCCGGCCTTCGCGGTAATTGCCGGCAGGGCGTCGCGCACCATCTGTTCGGCCAGCTCGCCCTTGTCGAACGGTTCGTTGCGCGGTTCGATGCAGAATTGCGGATGCTCCAGCAGCAGACCAGCATCGGAGAGCAGCGGCGACAGATCGAGATGACCGTGCTTGCCGGTTTCGCCGGGCAAAATTTCCAGCAGGTCGGTGCGGCCAATCAACTCCTCAAATTTGCGCACGCCCAGTTGCGCCATGATTTCGCGGGTTTCCTGGGCGACAAAGCGGAAGTAGTTGATTACTTTATCCGCCGTGCCTCTGAAGTGGTTCATCCGCAGCACGTTATTCTGCGTGGCGACGCCAGTGGCGCAGTTGTTGAGATGGCAAATCCGCAGATATTTACAGCCCAGCGCCACCATCGGCGCGGTGCCGAAGCCGAAACTTTCCGCGCCGAGTAACGCCGCCTTGATCACGTCCAAGCCGGTTTTCAGCCCACCGTCGGTCTGCAAGCGCACTTTATCGCGCAAGCGGTTCATGCGCAGGGTTTGATGGGTTTCGCTCAACCCCAGCTCCCACGGCGAACCGGCATATTTCACCGAAGTCAGCGGCGAGGCCCCGGTGCCGCCGTCATAGCCAGCGATGGTAATGAGATCGGCATAGGCTTTAGCGACGCCGGCGGCGATGGTGCCGACTCCGGCTTCCGCGACCAGCTTCACCGAAACCAGCGCCTGCGGATTGATCTGCTTGAGATCGAAGATCAGTTGCGCCAGGTCTTCGATGGAATAAATGTCGTGATGCGGCGGCGGCGAAATCAACGCCACGCCGGGTTTGGAAAAGCGCAACCGGGCGATCATGGCGTTGACCTTATCGCCGGGCAACTGCCCGCCTTCCCCCGGTTTCGCCCCTTGAGCGACCTTGATTTGCAGCACTTCGGCATTGACCAGATAGGCCGGGGTCACGCCGAAGCGCCCGGAGGCCACCTGCTTGATCTTCGACATTTTTTCGGTGCCGTAACGGGCCGGGTCTTCGCCGCCTTCGCCGGAATTGGAACGTCCGCCGAGCCGGTTCATGGCCATGGCCAACGCCTCATGCGCTTCCGGGGACAACGCGCCCAGCGACATACCGGCGGAGTCGAAACGCGGCAGGATGACTTCAATCGGCTCCACTTCATCCAGTGGAATCGGCGAGCCGGCGGGTTTGAGCCGGAACAGATCGCGCAAGGTCGCCACCGGGCGCTCATTGACTAACCGGGCGTAGTCTTGATAGTCGGCGTAATCGCCGCTGCCGACCGCTTTTTGCAGGGCGTACACCACGTCCGGGTTGTAGGCGTGGTATTCGCCGCCGTGCATGTATTTGAGTAAACCGCCAGCATCAATCGCCTGGCGTCGCTTCCACGCCTGTTCCGCCAGGCGCTGTTGTTCCGCGTGCAGATCGGCGAAACGCGCCCCCTGAATCCGGCTCACCGTATCCTTGAAGCACAGATTCACCACCTCGTTATCCAGGCCGACGATCTCGAACAGTTGTGCGCCGCGATAACTGTTGATGGTGGAAATGCCCATCTTGGAGATGATCTTGTACAGGCCCTTGTTGATGCCCTTTTGATAGTTTTCCGCCACGGCGACAGGATCGCGGTTAGCGATTTCCCCGCTGCGGATCAGATCATGCAAGACCGTATACGCCAGCCACGGATGCACCAAAGTAGCGCCGTAGCCGATCAACACCCCAATCTGGTGCGGATCGCGGGCGGTGGCGGTTTCCACGATCAGATTAGCGTCGCAGCGCAGGCCGTCGCGCACCAGCCGATGATGCACCGCCCCGGTGGCCAGCAGGGCGTGAATTGGCAAGCGCTCCGGGGTAATGGCCCGATCCGACAGGATCAACAGCACCGCGCCGCCGCGCACGGCGGCAACCGCTTCATCGCAGACCCGCTCAATCGCCGCCGGCAACCCTTCAGCCGCCGGATAATGCAGATCAATCCGCGCATGGGGATAACGCCCGTCGGGATTGGCCAGCAGCGCCTGAAAACGCCCTTCGGTCAACACCGGCGAATTGGCGGTCAGGCGCGGCGCATAAGCCGGGCTTTCCTCGAACAGATTGCCTTCCCCGCCCAGACAAGTTTCCAGCGACATCACCACCGATTCGCGCAACGGGTCAATCGGCGGGTTGGTGACTTGGGCGAACTGCTGGCGGAAATAGTCATACAGCGAGCGGGGCCGATTGGAAAGCACCGCGAACGGCGTATCGTCGCCCATCGAGCCAATCGCTTCCTGGCCGGCCTCGCCGAGAACCCGCAACACCTGATCGCGCTCCTCAAAGGTCACGCCGAACAGTTTTTGCGCGGCGTTGAGCCGCTCTGGAGCCAGCGGCGTCGGTTCCGGTTCGTTTTTATACAGCGAGCGCAAACGCTGCACCTGACCGCGCAACCAGCGCCGGTAGGGATGACGGCTCTTCAGGTCGTTGTCGATGTCCAGCGGGGTCAATAAGCGGCCGGTTTCGACATCGACCGCCAGCATCTCGCCGGGCTTCATCCGGCCCTTGGCAACCACCTCTTCCGGCGCGTAGTCGTAAACGCCGATTTCCGAAGCAATCGTGATATGCCGGTCGGCGGTGATGACGTAACGCGCTGGGCGCAAACCGTTGCGATCCAGCACGCAACCGGCGTAACGGCCATCGGTGAGGACGATGCCGGCGGGGCCGTCCCACGGCTCCAGATGCATGGAGTTGTATTCGTAAAAAGCCCGCAAGTCGGGGTCCATGTGTTCGACGTTCTGCCAAGCCGGCGGAATCAGCAGGCGCATGGCGCGGAACAGGTCCATGCCGCCCATCACCAGCAATTCCAGCATATTGTCCAGACTGCTGGAGTCGGAGCCGTGCAGATTGACCAGTGGACGGTCCAGTGGCGGTTGCCGCAAATGGTGTTGATTTCGCCGTTATGCGCCAGATAGCGGAACGGCTGCGCCAGCCACCACTGCGGCAGGGTGTTGGTGGAAAAGCGTTGATGAAACAGGCAGATCGAGGATTCGAGTTCGGGGTCGTTCAGATCGGGGTAGAACACTGGCAGGTTGGCCGGCATCACCAGCCCTTTGTAACTGATCACCCGCGCCGACAGGGACAACACATAGTAGACCGGATCGCGCTGGCGGATGCGGTTGTTGGCGCAGCGCCGGGCGACGAACAGGCGGCGTTCAAAAGCGTCGTCGGCGATGTCCGCCAGCGGCGTGACGAAGACCTGTTCAATGCGCGGCAGGGTCTTGCGCGATTCGTCGCCGCAAGCGTCGGCCTGCACTGGCACGAGCCGCCAGCCGGCCACCTTCAAGCCCTCTTTTTCCAACGCGGTTTGTAAATCGGCGCGAGCGGCGGCGGCCAGAGCCGGATCATGGTTGAGAAACACCATGCCCACCCCGTACTGTGCGCCGAGGTTCATACCCGCCTCGGCGGCGACCCGGCGCAGAAAGGCGTCCGGTTTGCGCATCAGCAAGCCGCAGCCATCGCCGGATTTGCCATCCGCCGCGACTGCGCCGCGATGGGTCAATCGCGCCAAGGCATTAATCGAGGTTTGCACCAGCCAATGACTAGGCTGGTTATCCATCTGCGCGATCAGGCCAAAACCGCAACTGTCTCGCTCGAATTCAGGGCGGTACAAACCCTGCGCCTGGGAAAGAGAGGGAAATATCTGCATCGAATAGGTCCGCCTGGGGTCAAGCCCATGGTTAACGCCCTGCTCCGCAGGCGGGAGCCGGGTGGGAATCGGGGTTGAAAGCAATGCAAAGCAAGTCACAGGCCAGCAGCCATCCGGGTGGGGCATGGCGCTGGATGCGCGACTGTGCTGGTTTCGGCGCTTGGAAAACAGGCTATTTTCCACCCGGCGCTTGGCATGGATCAAACCGCTTTTGCCGGTCCGCTTCGATCCGCCTTGCGCCAGAATGATGCAGGGTTTCCTGGCGATTCCGGCAAAAGCCTACAATACCCCGGCTCACCCGTTCCGTCAGGGGAGTCCATCACCGGCATATTGACTTGAGGAAGCACATCATGATCGAAGTACAGGGTTCAACGGCGCGCAACCCGGATCTGGACTGGAGCCAGGTGCGGGAAACCATCCTGATGCTGGCGCTGGCGGTCGCGCAGATTGAGATTTCCATGCGCGACAGCGATGGTTCGGTGGAGGTGTTGAGCAACTCGTTCACCTCGATGGTCGGGCAGGTGAAGATGATCGAGAGAACCGTCGCCGCCTTGCCGGAAACGCCGGAAGCCGCCGATGTCAAGGCGACGATCATCGACAATTGCACGATGATCGGCGAGACCATGCACGAAGTAATCATTGCCTTTCAGTTTTACGACAAGCTGACCCAGCGTCTGAGTCATGTCACCTCCAGCCTGGGCGCGTTGGCGGATTTGGTGTCCGACGTGCGCCGACTCTACAACCCCTATGAATGGCTGGGGATGCAGGAAAAGATCAAATCGCGCTACACCATGGAAGAAGAACGCTTGATGTTCGACGCGATGATGGAAGGCAAGAGCGTCAAACAGGCGCTGGCGATTTATCTGCGGGCGATGGAAGAGAAGAAGCAGAAAGCCCTCGAAAGCGACAGCGAGGAAGATATTGAGTTGTTTTAATCGGCGCTGCGGGATGCGGCGGCGCGTCGCTGGCCCAGTCCGCGCCGCTGGATGGAATGCTGTTAAAATAACTGCCGGTATTGCCCAATCCAGACGCCGCCCCAGGCGTCTTTCCCGGCCTGATTGCAGGCGCTCCCTTCACTGACAAAATCGGATTCCAAATCACATGACCACCATCCGCCAAGACGACTTTATTCAAAGCATCGCCGACGCTTTTCAATACATTAGCTACTATCACCCGGTCGATTACATCAAGGCGCTGGCTGCCGCTTATGACCGGGAAGAATCGCCTGCTGCTAAAGACGCTATCGCGCAAATCCTTATCAATTCACGGATGTGCGCCGAGGGTCATCGCCCGATCTGCCAGGATACCGGCATCGCCCTGGTGTTCCTGAAAGTCGGCATGGACGCGCATTGGGACGCGACGATGAGCGTTCAGGAAATGGTCGATGAAGGGGTGCGCCGCGCCTATCTCAACCCGGATAACAAGCTGCGCGCCTCGGTGCTGCGCGATCCCGCCGGCAAGCGCCAGAACAGCAAGGACAACACCCCGGCGGTGGTGCATTACGAAATCGTCCCTGGTCATCATGTCGAGGTGATCTGCGCGGCCAAGGGCGGCGGCTCTGAAGCCAAGTCCAAGTTCGCCATGCTCAATCCCTCTGATGATCTGGTGGACTGGGTGTTGAAGACCGTGCCGCTGATGGGCGCCGGCTGGTGTCCGCCGGGCATTCTCGGCATCGGCATCGGCGGCACCCCGGAAAAAGCTTTCATGCTGGCCAAAGAGTCGCTGATGGCCCCGGTGGATATTCAGGAACTGATCGCCCGTGGCCCGCAGAACCGCGCCGAAGAATTGCGCATTGAACTCTATGAGAAGGTCAACGCGCTGGGCATCGG
>JBDHRB010000118.1:0-6916 GCA_039807355.1 Candidatus Competibacteraceae bacterium | reverse complement strand
AAAGGGTTATCAATATTTAATAGTCCATTTCTAAGAATTGTTTGACTTAATGAAAAATAACCTACTTCATCATGGAATAACAAAAAGTAGTTACTCTTCAAAAAAAGAAAAAATTGTATAAGAGAGGTAATCGATATAAAAAAAATAAATATGAAGCCCATTCTTTCTATTTTCATAATGGAGTTCCCCAGCGCCCGGCACAAAACTAACCGACTTTCATTTGATGGTTTGATCATCTAAATTGGCACAAAATTGACTATAATCACGAATATAGTCATTAGCATCATAATATTCCGATGCAAAAACCAACAATAGCGCATCGCTAGAGTATTTATACTGAATCCCCCATACCATGGGTGGCAAATACAAACCTAGATTAGGCGAATCCAGAATAAATTCCTCGCGCTGACGACCCCGCAATGGCCACGCACGCAGATTAAAAATTGCTCGCAGCGACGATGCGCATGTTCGCCACGGGTTTTGGCACTGGGTACGCCAAACACCATAAAATAGCGTTTCGGAATGAAAGGAATATCATGCAGAAACTCGCCTACGGTTAAATCACCGCGTAAATCCTTGACAAGGGGAAAGCGGTGTAAAGTTACCCTCGGCACGCGAGTTGCGAAAACCCCTTGTTTGGCAGGCGCAGAAGTTTCGCCGATGGTCACTGACGACGCGCTGGCATCCACATAGCCAATGATCCGCGCTGGATTACCGGTAACAATCGCATGGGGCGGGACTGAGCGCGTCACAACTGCGCCAGCGCCGATGACCGCCTGACGGCCCACCACGATACCTGGCAACAACACTGCGTTCGCGCCAACCACTACATTTTCACCCAACACGGTGCGCGTTGCTGGGGTATCTCCTGGCAATTTGCGATCAATAATGCTGGCGTTCGGTCCAATCACCACCCCAGCTTGCGCTTGCGTGGTGGAACCGAGATAAGCGCCAGCATGGACTGTGACGCTTTCAGCAAGCAGCGCCCCGGGCGCGATGGTCGCCGTGGGATGGATATCCATGGCTGCTATTGCAATACCTTCCGACATTAATATTTCCTGCCTGCCGCCAGAACATGAGTCGAACGACCCAGGCTATAGCCCAGCTTTTCCCAAACACGAACCACGGCTCGATTCGTCGATTGGGTCGTCATGAAGGCGCATTCCACCCCTTGGTCCTGAAAGAGATAACTCATCTCTGCAATCAACCGGGTATACCAACCGCTGAATTCTGGAGTGACCGCCGACAACACCATGCGCGCCAGTTTAAGATGCAAAAAATCAGACCAGTCTGGACAGTAATTCGCCGTTAAAAACCCACCTGCCGGACGCTCCGACACGTCAGGAACCAGCACAATATCCGCGTAACCCTCCAGTGAATTACTGATATAGGTTGCCAGAAATTCATCGGCGACTGGCGTCGGAAAAAAAGGGTCGGCATGAAAGCGGTCAAATACATTACGCGCTGCCCGTGCCGCCTGTTTCAGGGGTTCTCTATCAGCAACCGTTGCCAAACGCACAGCAAACCGTTTCTTGAAAGCAAATTGCGCTATGTTCGGATGGTAATAAGTCAGGCGTGTTTCGATCAGGCGGATACCAGCGCCGGTTAATGCCCGTAATACCTGGATATCTTCAGACGGCGCCTCGCTGAATACATAGTAACTGGAATGCTGCGTTTCCAGTTGAGCAATGAACGCCCGGATCAAAGCAATAAGACGGGCTTCTTCAGGCAAACCATCCGGCGCGGCAATCCACTCTATGCGATAGGTTGGCGCGCCAAAATAATCGCTATCCCACGACAGATAGCGATAGATAATCTCACAATCCCCGGCAGTTGCAGGATTGCTGAATCGTTGACAGGTGCCGCTGGCGATAGATTGTTTGAGTTCTTCAGCAACTCGTTCCCCGGATTGAGCGAACTTGTCGCGCAAGAAACTGACTGGCGAATAAAACGGCAGGCGCTCACGATTCGCGTCCAGCGCCATATCAAATGAAGAAGTACTCAAGAAGTCTCTCCCCGGAATTGCAGGTCGCGCAACACGACGTAAGCCGGCCGGCGTTTGGTATTCTCATAAGCGCGCCACGCATAAGAACCAATCAGGCCCAGACTGAACATATTCAAAGCACTGAAGAAGACTATCGTTAGCACGGTTGCTGTATAGCCTGGAATAATGTGTTCGCTAAACAGACGGGCAATCAGCGCCAACCCACCAAGCAGCAATGAAGCCGCCAGGCCAAATCCACCGACGCCAATCAAGACTTTAATAGGCAGATCGGAGAAAGCGAATACGCTATCCATTAAGTAATTAATTTTTTTGTGCAGAGTCCATGCGCTTTTTCCATGACGCCGCGCCTGACGGGTATAACCCACCAGTTTACGGCGAAACCCCAGCCAGAAAATCAACCCAATCAGTGAACTGTGCGACTCTTCCAGCGCCAGTAATTGATCCCGGAACATCTGATTGCAGCCAAAGACATCCACCCCGCCGATAGGCATATCCGGCGCTACAAATTTCCGGTACAGATTCCAAAATAAACTGGCTGATACTCGATTGATCCATGGATCATCACGAGCTTCGCGCGTGCCAATGACAACATCAATATCCTCATTTTTTAAACTGTGGAAAAATTCAACGACCAGCTCTGGTGGTTCTTGTAAATCAGCAGCCATGACCGCGAAATAGGGGCCGCGCGCTACATCGAGACCCGCACGAATTGCCGAAAAGGAGCCAAAGTTGCGGGACAACAGCAACAAGCGGGCTTGAAAGGGCGCGTTAGACAGAGACTTCTGCAAGCGGTCGAAACACCGATCCGGACTGCCATCAACTACAAAAACGACTTCCAGACGCTCTGTCAAAGCCTGATGCAGGTTTGCCAGCGCAGCCAGCAGTTCATCAAGCGAGGCTTCATTTTTATAAACTGGAATGACCAGCGAAAACATTAGATTTTCCACAGATTAATTGCGTTGCTGATCAGAGTAATTTCGTGATCAGTCATTTCTGGGAAACAGGGCAGAGTCAGCACTTCGGCTACCGCTGCTTCTGTCTGTGGGAGGAATAGATCAGAGAAGCGCCCTTGCAATGCGGGTTGGCGATAATCAGGGATAGGATAGTGAATATCGCTGGCGATCCCCTGATTTTCCAGGTATTCGCGCAGGGCGCCTCGATGGGGCGTACGCACAACATAAAGGTGAGTTACAGAATCATTACCAAAAGCAGGCAAACGCAATGCAGGATGCTGAATCTGTGCGGCGTAGGTTTGAGCAATAGTTCTACGGCGCTGGTTCCAGGCATCCAGATGCGGTAACTTAACGCGCAACACCGCCGCTTGCAGTTCATCCAAACGGCTATTGCGCCCTCCGGTTACTGTAGCGCGGTATTTTTGTTCCCAGCCATACTGGCGTAACTGCCGAAGTTTGGTAACTAATCTTGGGTTCTTGGTCGTCACCGCGCCGGCGTCGCCCAAAGCGCCAAGATTTTTAGTGGGGTAAAAACTGAAACACCCCAAGGCCCCCCAGGCGCCAGCGCGCTGATTTTTTCGACAAGCGCCGTGGGCTTGAGCGCAATCCTCAATTAAAGGAACTCCTGCCGCTTCGGTGACCGCCAGCAATTCTGATAGATCAGCCATCTGACCATAAAGGTGGGTGACAATAACTGCTGCTGTGCGCGGCCCTATTGCTGCCCGTAGCGCGCCTGGATCCATGGTCAGGGACTGAGGATCAACGTCAACAAACACCGGTTGCGCCCCGGACGCCAGAATAGCAGTCGTACTGTACATGCCGGCGTTAGCAACCGTAATCACTTCACTGTCCGCCGCGACATCAAGGGCGCGCAGAGCCAGCTCTAAAGCATCAGTGCCATTGGCTACCGCTACACAATGGCTAACGCCGCAATAGGCGGCGAATTCTTGCTCAAACCTTTCGACTTCTGGACCCAATATATACCAACCGCTTGTTGCCACTCGCAGGACAGCCGCGTTCAGTTCAGCCTGTATCAGGTCATTATGACGTCTTAAGTCATTAATCAATATGCTCATAAACTAATTTTATTATTAAATGCAGTTAAAGGGGAAAATTGTAAATTAAAATAAAAAAAATTGCGATGCAAATTTTTTAGTTTGGAATCAATTTTTTAGGGAAAAATCGAATAGCGACTTGATGGTTTGCTGAGATGTCCCCCCTCTTGGACAGGGGGGAGTACGGAAGGAAAAACAAAATCCTATAATGCGCTCGGGCCGATTTCTCCGGTGCGGATACGGATGGCCCGTTCCAGATCGTAGATGAAAATCTTGCCATCGCCGATCTTGCCGGTGTTGGCGGTGGAGCAGATTGCCTCCACCACCTTGTCCACCAGACTGTCGTCGACGGCGATTTCCAGTTTGACCTTCGGCAGAAAATCCACCACATACTCCGCGCCGCGATACAGCTCGGTGTGACCCTTCTGGCGACCAAAGCCCTTGACTTCGGTCACCGTAATGCCCTGAACCCCGATCCCTGACAGCGCCTCCCGCACGTCGTCCAGCTTGAACGGTTTGATGATTGCAGTAACCAGCTTCATGGATGCCCTCTGGCGTTTCGCCTGATTTAAAACCAAAACCCGTATAGGGAATATAACCGAAATCCACTGTCGATGCGCAGGGGAAGCGGTCTTGCCGCCTCAACCCCTCGCCTGCGCCAGGCGAGGGGCGCGCAACGGAAAACCTTACAGGTTGTAGCCGCGCTCGTCGTGCAGGGCGATGTCCAGACCTTCGGTTTCCTGATCGCTGGTCACGCGCAGGCCGATGCTCAGATCAATGATCTTGAGGATCACATAACTCAACACGGTGGTGTAGATGATGGTGAACAACACGCCTTGGGTCTGCACCCACAACTGCGCGCCAATCGTCATGCCCTCGGCTAGGCCCTTGCCGCCCAGCGCGACATCGGCGCACAGCCCGGTCAGGATCGCGCCAATAATCCCGCCCACCGCGTGAACGCCGAATACGTCGAGCGAATCGTCATAGCCCAGCGCCCGCTTGAGCTTGGTCGAGGCCAGGAAGCAGATCAGCCCTGACGCCAGACCGATCAGCAGCGCACCCATCGGGCCGGCGGTGCCGGCAGCCGGAGTAATCGCCACCAGTCCAGCCACCGCGCCGGAGGCGATGCCCAGCACGCTGGGTTTGCCGTGGGTGATCCATTCCGCCAACATCCAGCTCAACGCCGCCATCGCCGTGGCGATCTGCGTCACCATCATCGCCATCCCGGCGTCGCCATTGGCCGCGACCGCGCTGCCGGCGTTGAAGCCAAACCAGCCCACCCAGAGCATCGACGCGCCCATGATGGTGAAATTCAGGTTATGCGGCGGCATGGCGGTGGTCGGATAACCTTTGCGCTTGCCCAGCACCAAACAGGCGACGAACCCGGCGATCCCGGCATTGATATGCACCACCGTGCCGCCAGCGAAGTCCAGAACCCCCCAATCCCACATCAGCGCGCCGTCGCCGCCCCACACCATGTGGGCAATCGGCGCGTAGACCACCGTGAACCAGACCGTCATGAACAGCAGCAGCGCAGAAAACTTCATCCGCTCGGCGAACGCGCCGACGATCAGCGCCGGGGTGATGATGGCGAAGGTCATCTGGAAGGTGACAAACACCGTTTCCGGGATGGTCAGGGTCAGACTGTCGCGGGTGACGCTGCTGAGAAACGCCTTTTCGAACCCGCCGACAAACGTCGCCAGATTGATTGCTTCCTTGGTCATGCCGGTGGCGTCGAACGCCAGGCTGTAGCCGTAAATCGTCCACAATACCGTCATCAACGCGGTGATGGCGAAACACTGCATCATCACCGACAGCACATTCTTGGCGCGCACCATGCCGGCATAAAACAGCGACAGGCCGGGAATGGTCATGAACAGCACCAGGGCGGTGGCGGTGAGCATCCAGGCGGTATCGCCGGCGCTCAAGGTCGGGGCCGCCGCTTCTTCCGCATAAACCAGCGCTGGCGTCAATCCCGCCAGCAGCGCCAGCCCGCCGCCGTTTTTTACTATGCGCATCATTCTCGTCATCAGTGGAGTTCTCCAAGAGTGGAAATAATCGTGATCATCCAGAGTCTTACAAGGCTTCCGTTCCGGATTCGCCGGTGCGGATGCGCACGGCGTTTTCCAGGTCGTAAATAAAAATCTTGCCGTCGCCGACCTTGCCGGTGTTGGCAGCCCGGGAAATCGCCTCGACAATCCGATCAGCAAGGTCGTCAGGCACCCCGACCTCAATCTTGATTTTCGGCAGAAAATCCACAACGTATTCCGCGCCCCGATACAGCTCGGTGTGGCCTTTTTGTCGCCCGAAGCCCTTGACCTCGGTCACGGTAATCCCTTGCGCACCGACCTCGGAAAGAGCTTCCCGAACATCGTCCAGCTTGAACGGCTTAATCACCGCCGCAATCAGTTTCATAACGACATCTCCTGTGGTCTCGAACACCCCAACGGGGCGACGTGCGGTTTCAGCGCCTTGACTCACGCTGTTGCTGACGCCGACCATTCGTTTGATTAGCGCATTAGCATATCGTGTGCCATTGAAAGTAAATGTTTAAAAATCAATGTTGTTAAGGTTGTTTAAGGTGATCTGAACCGCGTATCCGGCCAAGCGCCGCGCTGGCGGCTTTGCGTGATGCACTCATCTGGTGCAATACGTGGAACTGCATACAAAGCGCAAATTCCCGTTAAACTTCAAGGCGACCATTCCCCTGTTTGGAGCAGCAACCATGATTGACCCGAAAGCGTTCGATGATCTGGCTAAACGATTTGCCGAAGCAGTGCCGCCGGGCGTCCGGCAATTTCAGGCGGAGATGGAGAAAAATGTCCACGCCGCCCTGCAAGCGACTTTCGCCAAGCTGGATTTAGTGACCCGTGAAGAATTCGAGGTGCAGCAGGGCGTGCTGG
>JBDHRB010000117.1:0-6960 GCA_039807355.1 Candidatus Competibacteraceae bacterium | reverse complement strand
AATCGGGAAGGGAAATTGACCGCCGCTGCTGTAGCGCAATTGATTGGTTGACCATTCGATGACGCCGTAGAACATGGTGAGATATTTGTCCATGTGGCAGCCAAAGATTTCCCGGTTCAGCCGACTGAGGGTTTCCGCCGGGTTGAGAATGCCCTTGTCGCGGTTTTGCCGGCGCAATTCCCGGTAGCGGCCCATATAGCTTTTCAGCATGATGGTGACAAACGCCGAGGACACGCCGTGCCCGGAGACATCGGCAATGTAAAAGCCAAGATGGTCGCCGTCGATGGCGAAGTAATCGACAAAATCACCGCTCAGATACTGCGAGGTGAGCAGGTGCCGGCTGAAGCGATAACTGCGGTACAGTTTGTCATTTTCCGGGAGCATTTGAAATTGGATGCGCCGCGCCGCCGCCTCGTCTTCATGCAACTGCCGCAGGGTTTGGCGCAACTGGTCATTGACCGCTTCCAGATGCTCGCGGTGTTGCCGGTTTTCCTGACGCAGCCGGGCGCGTTCCAGGGCGTGGGCAATCGCATGTTCCAGCACAGCCATGTCTTCAATCGGCTTGGTCACATAATCCCAAGCGCCGAATTTCAGCGCCTGAATGGCGTCGCTCATCCGCCCCATCCCGGATACCACCAGAATCGGCAAATCGGGAAATTCGCGGGTGACGGTGGCCAGCACCTGCAAGCCGTCCATGCCGGGCATACGCAGATCGCACAGCACCAGATCCGGATGCTCGCGGCGGATCAGATCAATCCCGGTCGGGCCATCGCCGGCCTGGAAGACGATGAAGCCGCTGTCTTCCAGATAAGTGGCGAGAATCTCGCGCACCATCGGTTCATCGTCGATGGTCAGGATGCGCACGGCGGGCGTATTCATCGGCATTTCTCCCGGCCCGACAACCCATGCACCGCGGCAGCCAGCGGCGCCATGTCGCTCAGGGGTTTCTGGTAGACGCGCCCTTCGTCTAGGCCGATGGCGCGCAAATCCTCGGGCAGGCTGTAGCTGGACGAGCCGGTGTGGATCAGGAATTCCATCTGTGGATAGCGCTGATGCAGGATGCGAATCGCTGAGTTGCCGTCGATGTCGGGCAGGCGCATGTCCATGATGCACACCGGGCAGGCTTGGCCCTCGCCCAGCCAGTTCAGCGCCGGCGTCACCGACTCGAAGGCCATGACTTGCAAGCCTTCATCTTCCAGATAGGCCTTGAGATTTTCCCGGATCATTTCCTCATCATCGACGATCAAGACCCAACTCGTCATGAGCGCGCCTCCCGACCCATGGGCAGGCGGATGCTGAAACAGGCGCCTTGACCCGGTTTGGACAGGACTGCCAGCTTGCCTCGATGCTGTTCGGTGACGATGAAATAGGAAACCGACAGCCCCAGACCGGTCCCTGAGCCGACTTCCTTGGTGGTGAAGAACGGTTCAAAAATCCGCTTGAGAATTTTTTCATCCATCCCGGGACCGTTGTCAATCACTTCGATTAAAACGTAATGCGCTTCGCGGCGGGTGTGCAGGGTGATGGTCGGGCAAGGCCCACCCTCTTCGGCCATTGCCTGGGCGGCGTTCTTCAGCAGATTCAGAATCACCTGTTCGATTTCAGTCTTGTCGCAATACACCAGGCGCAGGGTCGGGTCGTAGTCGCGCTGAATGGTAATGCGCTTGAAATCGTATTTCTTTTTTAAATCGTAGTCGCTGGCGGCCAGGCGCAGCACGGTTTCTAGCAAGTCTTCGAGATCGACCGGGGCAAAGCGCGATTCGCTGCGCCGGCTGAATGAGAGCATGTCGGCGACGATCTTGGCGGCGCGTGCGCCGGCTTCGCGGATGCCTTCGAGAAAGTGCAGGACGCGCCGCTGTTCCAGATAGCGGTTGAGCCGATCCAGATCAATGCCAATGGCGTTGGCGACCGCACGGTTTTGCGGCATATCCGGGGTGATGCGGCGCAGGATGTTTTGGCTGCCTTGGAGGATTGCGCCCAGCGGGTTATTAATTTCGTGCGCCATTCCAGCGGCCAGTCCACCGACTGAGAGCATTTTTTCGGTTTGCACCATCATGGATTCAATACGGACCCGGGCGGTGACATCATCGACCCGAATGACTGCGCCGCTGGCGCTGTCCGCGATTAAAGGATAGACCATCACATCGGCATAGTGGAGTTCGCCCTGGGCTTCAAGGGTCATGCGCGGGGTTTTAATCGGGTTGCCGAGACGAATGGCTTCGCGGACTTGTTCAAACTGGTTTTCCAACTGCGGGAACAGTTCGCCGAAAAACCGTCCCTGGGCGATTTCCCAGGAGGCCCCGCAGGCCTGTTCAGCCGGCTGGTTGAGAACGGTGATATAGCCCCAAGGATCGACGCCGATCAGCATCGACGGCATTGAGTCGATGATGTTTTTCAGATAAAGCCGCATCCGCGCCACTTCTTCCTTGGCGCGTTTTTGTTCGGTAATGTCAATCGCCACGCCGAGAACTGCGGTCTCGTTCAACCCCGGTTCGTTGAACGGAATCTTGATGGTTTGCATGATCCGGGTGCGCCCGGTGTGATCGGTGAAGGATTCTTCGGCGATCAGCTTGGACGCGCCGCTTTCGATAACTTCGCGGTCATCGGCGAGCATCCGCTCGGCTTCTTCGCCGATTTCGTGGATCACCCCATGCGAACGGTCCACCAATTCTTCCACAGTCAGGCCATAGGCGGCGGCGGCGGCGCGATTGGCCAGGAGAAAGCGCCCGTTGCGGTCTCGGGCAAAGATCATGTGCGGCACCAGATCAATGATGCGCCGCAGCCGCAGCTCGCTTTGTTGGAGCGCGGCTTCCGCCTTGACCTGTTCGGTGATGTCGGTGCCGGTGCCGCGATAACCGGTGAAGCGGCGTTGTGGGTCGTAGATCGGCTTGCCGCTGACTTTTAGACAGCGGCCTGAATCGGCGCAATCGCTGACGCTGGTGCGGTACACGAAGTCCCGAAACGGTTGATGATTTTCCAGCGTTTCCCGGTGCTGTCGCCATTTTTGCGGGTCCAGCGCCGCATCGACGGTTGCCAGTTCCCAGCGGGTGCGGCCCAGAACGTGTTGCGGAGCAATCCCGGTCAGCGCGTAGAAGCGTTCTGACAGGTAGGTGAAGCGCAGATTTTCATCCATCTCCCAGATCCAGTCGCTGGCGGCTTCGGTGACATCGCGGAAACGGCCTTCGCTTTCGCGCAGGGCGGCTTCGGCCTGTTGACGCTCGCCCAGTTCCCGCTGCAACTGACGGGTGCGGTGCGCGACCTGTCGCCGCAGCAGCCAGGACCAAAGCAGCGAGGCGACGGTGAGCAGCGCCACCGGCAGCAGCATCCAGAAGGTGAAACGCAGCATGATGGAGAATTCTCCGGTTTCGACGCCTTCCATACCTTGGGCATAGGCTTGGGCGGGGCCGAGGCTCAGGATCAGCCGTATCCAGAGCGTCCAAGCGCAGCCGCGCCTCAACCCGGCGATCAGCCGGATGCAGGCGCGAAGCGGGGGAATCATCGGTAATGGAGGGCGCATGGAAGGCTGTTGATGGCCGAATTAGTCGCTATGATAGAACCATTTTGCAGCCATAGTGGATTCGGAGCGAAGAATGATGGCTTTAGGAGCGGTGATGCTGGGATTGGAAGGCGCAACCCTGAGCGCCGAGGAGCGCGAGTTGCTGCGTCATCCCCAAGTCGGCGGGGTGATTCTGTTCGCCCGCAACTACCAGTCGCCGGAGCAGGTGCGGGCGCTGGCTGACGCGATTCATGCGCTGCGCCAGCCCCGATTGCTGATTGCAGTCGATCACGAAGGCGGTCGGGTGCAGCGGTTCCGCGAAGGCTTCACCCGCCTGCCGGCGGTGCGCCGGCTCGGTGAGCTTTTCGATCAGCACCCGCAACGCGCCCGGCAATTGGCGCGGATCACCGGCTGGCTGATGGCCGCGGAATTGCGGTCGGTCGGCGTTGATTTTAGCTTCGCCCCGGTGCTGGACCTGGATCACGGCGTCAGCGGCATTATCGGCGACCGGGCTTTTCATCATGACCCGGAGGTTGTCGCTGATCTGGCCCACGCTTACCGCAGCGGGATGCAGAAAGCCGGGATGGAGGCGGTGGGCAAACACTTCCCCGGCCATGGCGGCATCGCCGCTGACTCGCATCTGGAATTGCCGGTCGATCCGCGTTCCTATGACCAACTGGCCGGGGCGGACTTACTGGCCTTTGAGCGGATGATTCATTACGGTTTGGCGGCGCTGATGCCGGCCCACGTTCTCTATCCGCAGGTGGATGACCAGCCGGCGGGATTTTCCGCACGCTGGCTCAAGGACATTCTGCGCCAGCGCCTGGAGTTTCAGGGGGCGATTTTCAGCGATGATCTGGACATGGCCGGTGCGGGAGTGGCCGGTTCGCCAGTGGAGCGGGCGCGTGCGGCGCTGGGGGCGGGATGCGACATGGTGCTGGCCTGCAATGACCGCGCCGCCGCTGTGGCCATTCTCCAGGGTTTGCACGAAGCGCCGGATCCGGTCAGCCAGTTTCGGCTGATTCGCCTGCATGGGCGCGGGCGCTCGACCCTGGAGCGCTTGCAGCGCAACCCGCTCTGGCGGCAGGCGCTGCGCCTGGTGCAGGATTACGATGCATTTCCCTTGCTGGAAATGGATATTTAATAACGGAGGAGGCCATGGCCGCTGGATTGACTCCAGAACAAGCGTTAGCCGCATGGCGCGATGCGGAGTTGCTGTGTACCCCGGCGCAGGTCGAAGCCGCGCTGGAGCGGTTGGCCGCGACCATTACCGCCCATCTGCAATCCTGCAATCCGCTGGTGTTGGTGGTGATGAACGGCGCATTGATTCCCGGTGCGCAACTCTTGCTCCGCCTGTCTTTTCCCTTGCAGGTCGGCTATTTGCACGCCACCCGCTACCGCAGTGGCGTTCGCGGCGGCGCAATCGACTGGATCGCTCCGCCGCGTCCGACCGTTGCAGGACGCACCGTGCTGGTGGTGGATGATATTTACGACGAGGGCGACACGCTCAAGGCCATTCTCGACACCCTGCGCCAGGACGGCGCGGCGGCGGTTTACAGCGCGGTGCTGGTCAACAAGCGCCATGTGCGCAAAGTCGCCGGACTGACCGTCGATTTTGTCGGTCTGGAGGTGCCGGATCGCTATGTGTTTGGCTGCGGCATGGATTATCAGGAATATTGGCGGCAACTGCCGGCCATTTACGCGCTGCGCGAGCCAGCGCCATCCGCTGGAGGAAAAGCCGGATGATTCCGATCCTCGCGGTGATTGGCGGCACCGGCCTGGCCGCGCTGGAGGATTTAACCATCACCCGGCGCGAGGCGCTGTCCACGCCCTACGGCGCGCCGTCCAGCCCGTTGTTGCATGGCGAACTGGCCGGACATCCGCTGGTTTTTCTGGCCCGGCACGGCCTGGATCACCGGATTCCCCCGCATCAAATCAACTATCGGGCCAATCTCTGGGCGCTGCGCCAGGCCGGCGCACAGTGGGTGATTGCGGCGGCGGCGGTCGGCGGGATTCGCGCCGATCTGGGGCCGGGGGTTCTGGCGTTTCCCGATCAGATCATTGATTACACCTGGGGGCGGGCCTGCACGTTTTTCCAGGATGACCTCAGCGAGGTCACGCATATTGACTTCACCGAGCCGTATTGCCCCGCACTGCGTGAAAAGCTGATTCGAGCTGCCCGCGAGCTGGGCCTTAACGCGAGTGAATCAGCTACTTATGCAGCGATGCAGGGACCGAGGCTGGAGACCGCAGCGGAAATTCGCCGGCTGGAGCGCGACGGCTGCGACATGGTGGGAATGACCGGGATGCCGGAGGCGGCGCTGGCCCGGGAACTGGGGTTGCGTTACGCCGCCTGCGCGGTGGTGGCGAATTGGGCGGCGGGCAAGGCGGCGGGCGAAATCACCATGGCCGAGATTCAGCGCAATCTGGTGGGCGGCATGGAGCAAGTCAAGAAATTGTTGGTGCAGGTGATTTCGATGCTGGAAGAGTGAAAGGCGGTTGTCCTGGAGGCGGCAATAAACATTTTCGTTACGCCCGACCTTCGCGTTATCATCCCCGCCCTGTTCTGCATCAAGTCCACCGTCAACACTCCCAACATTCTGTTGGAACTGATTGTGTTAGTGCATGGATACGGCATTGTTGATTATTAACAGGTACTCAACCGCACACTCGCCGACTGGCTTGACGATCCAGCGGATCGGAGTCCAGACCCAAGTAGTTCTTACGCAGGTGGTCCCACATCGTCAAGTGTTCCCAGCGCGGTTCCTTCAAAACCTTCTGTTCGACCGTGAGGTAGGGACTGGGCAGGAAAACCGTCATTTGCTGTTCGCCTTGGCCGTTGAACAATCGCAGTCCCCAACTGCTGGGACAACCATCCTCCCGCAGACGCCGGTAGAGTTCAGCGCGAGCGGTGCGGCGCTGCCGCGCCAGTTCCGGCGGACAGGGATTATTTCGCGTGCCTTGGTGCTCGCCGATGCACAGATGGAAATGCCAGTGGCCGAAATCCACGGTCAGATAGCCGTCCAGCAGACTGATCCGCTGTGGCGCGTTGGGGGCGCGCACTTCCCACACCGCGCCCTGCACAGCGACGCCGAAATGGATTTGGTTCCAATAGTTCTGGAACACGTCGGTGATCAATGTTTGTAGAAACTCGGCATCGGTCGGCAGGGCGAAAATTTCCAGCGCGCCGTTGCCGGGTTCGATAACTAAAGTGGATTGCGTCATGAATGGCTCCTCGAAGGGTGAAAGAAATTACCAGGTGTGGTTACAAGGGTGAATTCGATGCTGAGTAGCCGTCAGCTTGGTCATCGCTGATCGCTTCTCCAAATTTCAAATCCGCACAATGAATCGTTAATTGGACGCTCAACCATATTTTTTAATCCAACGCCGATTGCGCTCGATTCGCTCTTCCTCGTCGATCACCGGGCAACTGGCGCAAAAATGGCGGTTCTTTCCTTTAAAAT
>JBDHRB010000116.1:0-7001 GCA_039807355.1 Candidatus Competibacteraceae bacterium | reverse complement strand
GCCGTCGGGTAAAAACGGAATTTGTAGGCTTTGAGTCGGGAAATCATGCTGGTTATTTTACCCTCATAAACCACGGGAAACCCCGCGCAAACCGATCCGAAAAACTGGCGCGGATCAAGCATCAAGAGCCGCCGGACGCCCTGCTTCGCGCTGATTCGCATCCGCCGGAGGCGTGGCGAATCGGGTCATGACGCAATGGCTTAAACCGGCGGGGTCGTCATCCATCCATGATTCCTTCAATGTTCCGCCAAAGCGCGCAGCACCGGGCGCAGTTTCATCCACCACTGTTCCAGCGGTCGCCGATGCGTGAGGTCCGCCATATCCGGCAACTGTTTGAGCGGGAAGGTGGTCAGTTTGCCTTCGCTCAGACCGGCGAACATCCCCGCTGCTGAACCCCGCGCCATTTCCTCGGTTAGAAAGTCGATGCCGTAGGCCGCCAGTCGGGTAGCCAGGATGCGGTCGAACGGCGACGGATTACCGCCCTGCTGAATATGACCGAGTGTCGCCTGACGCACGTCGAACAGTTGCTGGCCTTCCTCTTCAAACAGCCGGGCCAGAAAATCGCTGGTGTATTGCGAGTTGGCGTACTCGTTGCGGATCGCCAGGTAAAGCCGCCGACCGGTGCGGAAACTGGCGATCATGTGTTCGACATCGGCTTGCAGGTCTTTCAGGGTAATCCCTTCCTCCGGCAGATAAATCCGTTCCGCGCCGCCGGCCAGACCGCTCATCAGCGCCAGATAACCGCAATAGCGCCCCATCACTTCGACCACGAAACAGCGTCGCGCCGCCATCGCCGATTGCTTGATCCGGTCCAGGGCCTCGACGATGACGTTGAGCGCGGTATCCGCGCCAATGCTTAAATCCGAGCCGGGCAGGTTATTGTCGATGCTGGCCGGCAGGCAGATCATCGGGATTTTGAACGCGGGATAACGCTCGCGCTCGCCGTAAAGTCGATGCGCCGCTTCATAGGCGATCCAGCCGCCGATAATCAGCAGGGCATCGACGCCATGGGTTTCCAGGGCACGGGCGGCGGCGTAATACTGTTCAGGGCCGGGGATTTGCCGGCTGGCGCCCAGCTCCGCGCCGCCCAGGGCGGTCCAGCCCTCGACATCGCCCCAGCTCAGTTCTTCAATCCGCCCTTCAATCAGTCCGGCCAGACTGCCGCGCACGCCGAGCATGGTATGGCCGCGATCTCGTCCCAGACGCACCGCAGCGCGGGCCGCAGTATTCATTCCCGGAGCCAGACCGCCGCTGTGCAGAATGGCGATGCGGCGCGGACGGGTTGCCGGAGTGACGCTGGGCAGGGCCTCGGCCATTTTTTTGAAAATGTCGAACATCGCGGTGAAGCTGCCGCCACGCGCCGCCATGGCTTCGGCGTAGCGCCGTTCGGCGATCAGCGCCGCGATCCCCCGGGTTTGTTCGACGCACTGCATCAACGGGGCGCACTGGATGCGGTTATAACGCACGCCGATCAGTTGCGGTTCGCGGTCCGGGGTGGCGGTGAGCAACTCCTGAACCGCAGCGTGACCGACCAACCCGCCCATCCAGCGATCATAGGCGCTGGGCGTGCCGCCGCGCTGGACATGGCCGAGCGTGGTCACGCGGGTGTCTTCGCCGATGCGCTCTTCCAGCACCTGACGCACATAATCGGCGCTGATCGGCTGGCCGGCCTGGTCGGTGGCCCCTTCGGCGACCACCACGATGCTGTCGCGCCGACCGGCGGCCCGACCATGGCGCAACAGCTCGCACATGCGCTCTTCCCAGCCGGCGGGCGGGGGATTTTCGGGAATCAGCACATAGTCCGCCCCGCCGGCAATCGCACTGGTCAAGGCCAGATAGCCGCAATGCCGACCCATCACCTCAACCACGAAGCTGCGTTGATGACTGGCGGCGGTGCTGGTCAGAGCGTCCATGGCTTCGGTGATGCGGTGCAGGGCGGAATCCGCGCCGATGGTCATGTCAGTGCCGACCATATCATTGTCGATGGAACCGACCAGACCGACGATCATCAAGGCCGGATGGGCGCGGGCCGTCGCCTCGTCGATTTCGCCGGCCTGCAACAGTTCGCCGACCAGTTCCGGCCATTCCCGGCGGAAGGTGTCCGCCCCGGTCAGGCTGCCGTCGCCGCCGATGATCACCAGCCGGTCGATGCCGGCGCGTAATAAATTGCGGGCGGCGCGGCGGCGTCCGTCCCGTTCGCGGAACGCCGGGCAACGCGCCGTGCCGATTACCGTACCGCCGCGATGCAGGATGCTGCCCACATCGTCCCAGGACAGCGGGCGGATGCGTTCGCCGCCGTCCACCATGCCCTGATAGCCTTCGTAAATGGCGTAGACCGCTGCGCCTTCATGCAAGGCGGCGCGTACTACGGCGCGAACGGCGGCGTTCATGCCCTGGGCGTCGCCGCCGCTGGTCAGGACGCCCAGACGGACTGGGGGATGAGACATATTGGACAAGCTCCTTCGGCGGATGGAGAACGCAAACCAGTTTAGCAGCGCCGGGCGGAGTCCGGCTTGGCAAAATCGGGGTCTGCGTCGAAGGAGGGCGGGCGACCGATCCGGCGGAATTAACCGGGCGGGAAATTTCCGCCCGGTTGGCGCGGACTTCAGGCCGGGGCTGAGGTGCGGATCAGATGGTCAAAGGCCGACAGCGAGGCTTTCGCCCCTTCGCCCATGGCGATGATGATTTGTTTGTACGGGACGGTGGTGCAGTCGCCGGCGGCGAACACGCCGGGCGCTGAGGTATGGCCCTTGGCGTCCACCACGATTTCGCCAAAGCGGGTCAATTCGACCGTCTCTTTGAGAAAATCGGTGTTGGGCAGCAGGCCGATCTGGACGAAGATGCCTTCGAGTTCCACCCAATGAGTTTCGTCTGAGGCCCGATCTTTATACATCAGACCGCTGACTTGATCGTCGCCGGTCACTTCGGTGGTCTGCGCGTTCTTGATCACCTTGACGTTGGGCAGACTGTAGAGCTTCTTTTGCAGCACCGCGTCGGCGCGCAGTTCTTCAGCGAATTCCAGCAGAGTGACATGGGAGACGATGCCGGCCAGGTCAATCGCCGCCTCGACCCCGGAATTGCCGCCGCCAATCACCGCCACGCGCTTGCCCTTGAACAGCGGACCGTCGCAATGCGGGCAGAACGCTACGCCCTTGGCCATCAATGCCTTTTCGCCGGGCACGTTCATGGTGCGCCAGCGTGCGCCGGTGGCGAGAATCAGCGTCTTCGCCTTCAGCACCCCGCCATTTTCCAGTTGCACTTCGGCCACCGCGCCGGGCGTCACCTTGACGACGCGCTGATGGTTCATCACGTCCACCGCATATTGTTTAACATGCTCTTCCAGGGCCATGACCAGCTTGGGGCCTTCGGTTTCCTTGACCGAAATGAAATTTTCAATGCCCAGCGTGTCCATCACCTGACCGCCAAAGCGTTCAGCGACGATCCCGGTGCGAATGCCCTTGCGCGCTGCATAAACCGCTGCTGCTGCGCCGGCAGGCCCGCCGCCCACCACTAATACGTCGAAAGGTTCCTTGGCCGACAGTTTTTGCGCATCCCGCGCCGCCGCGCCGCTGTCCGCTTTGGCGAGAATTTCGCCCAGCTCCATCCGGCCCTGGCCGAAAAGCTGGCCGTTGAGGAAGACCATCGGCACCGCCATCACCTTGCGCTCTTCGACTTCCTGCTGGAACAGCGCACCGTCGATCATGGTGTGGCGGACGTTCGGATTGAGCACCGCCATCAAGTTCAACGCCTGCACCACTTCCGGGCAGTTGTGGCAGGACAGCGAAACGTAGGTCTCGAAATTAAATTCACCGTCCAGATTGCGGATTTGTTCGAGAAGCTCGGCCTCGGCCTTGGGCGGATGACCGCCGACTTGCAACAGGGCCAGAATCAGCGAGGTAAATTCATGGCCCATGGGCAGGCCGGCGAAACGCACGCCGATCTTGGCCCCTTTGCGATTCAGCGAGAACGACGGCTTGCGTTCAGCATCGTCGCGCACTTCGGTCAGGCTGATCTTGTCGGTCAGGCTGATGATGTCGTTGAGCAGCGCCTGCATTTCCCGCGACTTGTCGCTCTCGTCCAGCGAGGCGACGATTTCAATCGGCTGGGTGACTTTTTCCAGATAGGCTTTCAGTTGGGTTTTGATGTTGGCGTCGAGCATGGCGATTCCTTCGGAGAAAAGGGGCTGTGCCCGCATCAACGCGGCGCACATAAAACACAGCCGGCATAAAGCCGGCTGCGCGATGAGCTGGCCCGGACGGCCAGCGTCCGGGCAAATGAGGCGGCTTAGATCTTGCCGACCAAATCCAGAGACGGCTTCAGGGTGGCTTCGCCTTCCTTCCACTTGGCCGGGCAGACTTCACCCGGATGAGAAGCGACGTACTGGGCGGCCTTGACCTTGCGCAGCAGCTCGGCGGCGTCGCGGCCAATGCCCAGATCGTGGATTTCCGCAACCTTGATCACGCCTTCCGGGTTGACCACGAAGGTGCCGCGCAGCGCCAGACCCTCTTCTTCGATCATCACATCGAAACCCCGGGTGATCGCGCCGGTCGGGTCGCCGATCATCGGGTAGTTGATCTTTTTGATCGTATCCGAAGCGTCATGCCAAGCCTTGTGGGTGAAGTGGGTGTCGGTGGACACCGAGTAGACTTCCACGCCGAGCTTCTGGAATTCGGGATACAGATCAGCCATGTCGCCCAGTTCGGTCGGGCAAACGAAGGTGAAGTCGGCCGGGTAGAAGAAGAACACCGACCACTTGCCTTTCACGCTGGCGTCGCTGACTTCGACGAACTTGCCATTGTGATACGCTTGAGCCTTGAAGGGTTTGATTTCGCTGTTGATAACCGACATCGTTGGAGTCTCCAGGTGGTTGGGGAAGGAAGCGAGTCAATGCGACTCGATGGGATGCAGTCTAGGGGTGCGGGCTGGATTAATCTAATTGATTGTATAAATCCCGCCGATTGTCCAAGCCTATTCAGTCGCGGCGTTCCGGGGCGGTAAGATCGTCGCCTCAGCCCGCCGGCCCAGCGTTGCAGCGCCAGGAGCGGTCAAGTCTATCCCACAAGAAACAGTCCGGGCAATTGCGCCCTGCGGTCTTGACCAGGCCGCGCCATGAACCAGAATTAAACGTATCAGGCGTCTCATCCAGTCGGCAAAATCGCTAGAATTGAGCGCATCAACCGCGTATTCAGCGCCAGAGGAAGACACCTTATATGCCGATGGATTCAATGCTGTTTCAGTATGACGTTTACTGGGCGCTGGGCCTGATCGGCGTCAGTTTTCTACTGGGATGGCGGCTATGGCGCGAGCGTTGCGCTACAGCGGCGTTGCGCCGTGCGCAGGCGCTGCTGGATGAGCGCCAGGCGCAATTGGCCGCGATCCTCGCCGCCAGCCCGACCGCAGTGCTGTTGCTTGATGCGCAAGGCCGGATGATTGCGGTCAACCCGGTCGCCGCGCAGCGCCTGGGCAGCGACAGCGCCGCCTTGATCGGTCGCTGCGTCTATGACTGGTGGCCGGCGGATGTAGTGCAGCGGCGCAAAGCCTATATCGCCCAGGCGCTGCGCAGCGGCCAGCCGGTTTCTTTCGAGGATCAGCGCGGCGCGGATTGGCTGTCCCACACCGTGCAGCCGCTGGGCGGTGGCGCGGGTCAAGTCGCCCTGTTCAGCGCCGATTTGACCGATCAGCGGCGCATCGAACAATCCTTGCAACGACAAACCGCCCTGCTGGCGGCCATTCGCCAGGCGCAAAGCCTGTTTATTCTGAATGACCAGACCACCCAGGTCTTCAACGAGTTACTGAACATCCTGACCAGCGTCACCGACAGCGAATACGGTTTTCTCGATGAAGTTTCTTATCAAGCGGACGGAACGCCCTACATGCTGAATCTGGCGTTATCCAGGGTCTCTTGGGATGAAAATTCGCATGATCTTTGTCAGCGGCTGATCGCCCGCCGTCGGGAATTTCGCAACCTGAACAATCTGGCCGGTGCGCCGGTGCTGGAGCGTCAGGTGGTGATCGCCAATGACGCGCCCCGCGATCCGCGCTATCGCGGCCTGCCCAAGGGACATCCGCCGCTGCACTGCTATCTGGGCATTCCGTTGTTTCTGGGCGAAGAATTACTCGGCGTGGCCGGGGTCGCCAACCGTCCCGGCGGTTACACCCCGGAGCTGGTGGCGTTTCTACAACCGCTGACGATGGCATGCGCCCATTTGATTCAGGGCGTGCGCATTCAGCGTCAGGCGCGGGCGATGGCCGAAGCGCTGGCGCGCAGCGAGGAGCAATACCGGCGGATTGTCGAAACCGCCGCTGAAGGGATTTGGGCGATGGATCGCCACTTTCGCATCACCTTTTTCAATCAGCGCATGATCGACTTGCTCGGTTATGCGCCCGAAGAAATGTTGGGTCAGCCGGTGGATGCCTTCCTGTTCGACGAGGATTTGGCCGCTCACCAGAAGATGATGGCGCAGCGGATGCGCGGCGAGAACGCGATTTATGAACGGCGGTTCCGGCGCAAGGACGGCGACGCCTTATGGGCGATTGTCTCGGCGACTGCGCTGCGCGACGCCGACGGCCAGTTTGCCGGTTCGTTCGCCATGTTCACCGATGTCTCCGAGCGCAAGCGCATTGAACAGGCTTTTCAGGCCAGCCATGACTATATCAGCGCGGTGCTGGATATGGTCAATGATGCGGTGTTCGTCAACGACGCGCAGAGCGGGCGGATCATTGATGTCAATCGGCGCATGTGCGAAATGTATGGCTACCGTCGCGAGGAAGTCCTGGAACTCAGCATCGGTCAGTTGAGCCTGGATCAGGAGCCGTACTCGGAGCGCGCCGCCCTGAGCAAGCTGCGCCGGGTCCGAGCCGAAGGGTCGCAAACCTTTGAATGGATAGCGCGCAGCAAATCGGACCGCCTGTTCTGGGTCGAGGTCAATATCCGTTTTGCCGTGATTGGCGGCGAAGAACGGTTTATTAGCACCGTCCACGACATCACCGAGCGCAAGCAA
>JBDHRB010000115.1:0-7005 GCA_039807355.1 Candidatus Competibacteraceae bacterium | reverse complement strand
CCGAATCGCATCGCGGATCGCCGTGGCTACCGCAACGCTGCGATAACGTTCGTCGTAGCCTTCCACGATCTTCCACGGGGCCAGGCCGGTACTGGTTTTCATGATGGTGCGTTCAGCGGCGGCGATGAACTGCTCGTACATTTCCCAATGCCGCCAATCACGTTTGGAAATGCGCCAGTGCAACAGGGGATTTTTTTCCAGCTTGCGCAGCCGTTCTTTTTGCGCGTCCTTGGACAGATGCATCCAGAATTTCAGAACCAGCGCACCGTCATTGGCCAGGGTTTGCTCGAAGGTCTTGATCCGCTCCAGCCGCTCGTCGAATTCAGCGATTTCGATCCGGCCAAACACCCGGTCCAGAATCGGCATGGAATACCAGGAGCTGAGAAACAGGCCGATGCGGCCCCGGGACGGCAGCTCGCGCCAGAAGCGCCAGTATTCGGGTCGATCCTGTTCTTCATCGGACGGTTCGCCGAACGCCCGGGTCACCAGCCAACGCGAATCCAGCCATTCATGCAGTTTATTGACGGTTTCGCTTTTGCCGGCACCGTCCACGCCAGCGAAGACCACGATCACCGGAAAAGGCGCGTTGCGCAGCTCCAACTGCATCAGCAGCAGGCTTTCCCGCAGTTGCGGAACCTGCTGGTGATAGTCCTCTTTGGCTAACTTGTGTTGCAGCTCGGCGGTTCTGAACATGGGGGTCCTCGCGGGCGCGCCGGCCCAGGGCGGGAGCGGTTGGCCGCGCTGTTCCAGCGGGACAGGCGGCGTCTGATCGGGGATTACAGGCCTTTGGGTTTAATGCTAATCTTAATCCAGTTGACCGACACACGCTCGACTCTCCCGCTTGAGTCTGAATGGTCGCCCGGCCGTTTTAAAAAGACCAAGCTAATGAAAAACAAAGGAGAAATAAATGAAGCGGCGACTTTTGGCCGGTCTGATTCCCGCAGTTCTAGCGTTGTCCAGCCCGGCCCAGGCGGATATTTACGCCTTTGTCGATCAAAATGGGGTGCGGCATCTGAGCAATGTGCCCAGCGATCCGCGTTACAAACTGGTCATGCGCACGCCCGCCTACAGCAAGCAGGCGGCGCGCCCGTCCAGTTACGCGCCGACTAATTTATATGGCGGCGCAGTGATGAATCCGCGCAACGATGTGCAAACAGGCCGGCGCGGCAAAGCGCCGCGGGTCAATGAGCAGAATCGCCAGCGCTTTGCCGCCGATGTCAACCGCATCGCCGCGCAATATCGTCTGGAGCCGGCGCTGATGCACGCGGTCATCAGCGCGGAATCTTCCTACAATCCCTGGGCGGTTTCCCCAAAAGGGGCGATGGGCCTGATGCAACTGATGCCCGGCACCGCCGAGCGTTTCGGCGTGAGCAATCCTTATGATCCCATCGCCAACATGCATGGCGGCGCCCGCTATCTGCGCTGGCTGCTGGATCGCTTCAACGATCAGCGCCTGGCGGTGGCCGCCTACAATGCCGGCGAAGGCGCAGTGCAAAAATACGGCAATCAGGTTCCCCCCTATCGGGAAACCCAGACCTATGTGGTGCGGGTGCTGGATTTCTACCAACGCTACAGCGGCGGGCCGTATCAAGCGGGCGCACTGGCGATGAACACGGGCTATAGCGGTAATTATGCCGGTAGCGCCGGTCTGAATCGGGGCAACGGCGTCACCATCATTACTCCGCGCAATGGCCGGGTTTCCACCACCCTGGTGACCAATAGCGGACGCCCCGGCGCGACCCCGGCGCCCCGCACCTACCTGACGCCGACCGGCGACCGGGTGATCGTGGGCAGCAGTTCCGGTCAGCGCCGTGCGGTTCGCCCGCCGGTGGTCGTCAACGTTCCACTGTTTGCCGGCAACGACAAATAGAAGCAGAAGCAGGGTCGGCGCAGGTGAGAGTGGACGGGCAGCGGCGACAGGCGGTCTATCAGCAATCCAGCGATGCGGCGGAGCCGCGAAGTTCTGTTGCGCGGCGCTGGGCCGCCTGGCTGCTGGCCGGCCTGTTGAGTATTGGCGTCGGCGGCGCGGTCAGCGCCAGCGAATCGCTGCAACACTGGCGAGAAACCTTCCAGAGTGCTGAACAATCCCTGCGCGCTGGCGGCTCGGTCGATTATCAGGCGCTGCGCCCTTATCCGCTGTATCCCTATCTGCTTTATTCCGACTTATCCCGCCGCCTGGAAGCTTTTCCCGCCGCTGAAGTGCGGAATTTTCTGCAAACCTACGCCGATACGCCGCTGGCCGGACGGCTGCGCAACGCTTGGCTGCGCCGCCTGGCCCAAGCCCAACGCTGGGAGGATTATCTGCGCGATGCGGTTCCCAGCCGTGATCCCTTGCTGGAATGCTGGCGACGTCAGGCGTTGCTGAATACCGGACAGGACGAGGCCGCCTTGCGCGATTTCGCCACGCTCTGGGAGCGCGGCAGCGCCTTGCCCAGCGCTTGCGATCCGCTGATCGCCGCTTGGCGCACCCAGGGTCAACCCTCGCCGGAACAGCGCTGGCGGCGTTTCGCCCTGGCCATGACCAATAACCAGCGCAACCTGGCGCAATTTCTGCGCACCGAGATGCCGGAGGCGGATCGTGAATGGGCCGACGCCTGGCTGGCGGTCGCCGACCAGCCCGCGCTGCTTTTGCAAAACGAGCGTTTCAAAAGCGACGATCCGCGAGTCCCGGCGATTTTCGCCGATGGCTTGCGCCGCTGGCTGCGCCAAGACCCTCTGGCGGCGGCGGCGGCTTTCGATGGGTTGAAAGCGCGTGATCCGGTTTTGGCCGAGTCGCTGGCGGAAACCGAGCGGCAGTTGGCGTTGTGGATTGCCAGCGACTACCATCCCGCCGCGATGGCGCGGTTGCAGGCGTTGCCGGAGCGCGTGGTCAATCAGGACGTGCGGGAATGGCGGATTCGCCTGAGTTTGCGGCGCGGCGACTGGGCCGAAGTGCTGCGCCAGGTCGAGGCGATGCCGTCCGCCGAGCGCGACAGTCCGCGCTGGCAATACTGGCGCGGGCGGGCGCTGGAGGCGCTGGGACACGGCGAAGCGGCTCGCACCGCCTACCAGCGCATCGCCGGACAACGCGACTATCATGGGTTTCTGGCCGCAGATCGTCTGGGCGTCGCCTATGCCATGACCAATGCGCCGCTGGAAATTTCCCCTACGCAACTGGATGCGGTATTCGCCGGTTCGCCGGGTTTGCAACGCGCCCGCGAGTTATACATTTTGGGTCGTGAAGCCGAGGCGGATGCGGAATGGCGATCCGCTACGCAAGCCTTCGACCGCAGCGCCCTGCATCAGGCGGCGCGTCTGGCCCATCACTGGGATTGGCGCTATCAGGCAATGGCGACGGTGGCCCGGGCCGGACATTGGGATGATCTGGCGCTGCGCTTTCCGCTGGCTTACCGGGATTGGGTGCTGGCCAGCGCGGCTTCAGCGGTGGATCCGGCTTGGGTGTATGCGGTGATTCGCCAGGAGAGCAGTTTTCGCACCGACGCCCGCTCGCCGGTCGGGGCGCTGGGGCTGATGCAGATCATGCCGGCGACCGGCCAGCAAATTGCCCGGGAGCTGCAAGACGCCGAACCGCCGGATTTATTGCGCCCGGAGACCAACATTCGCTACGGGGCGCATTACCTGCAACAAATTTTGCAGCGTTTGCAGAATAATCCGGTGCTGGCGACCGCCGCGTACAATGCCGGGCCGAACAAAGTGACGCAATGGTTGCCAGCCAGCGATCCGGCTCCCGCCGATGTCTGGGCGGAAACCATTCCCTACCGCGAGACCCGGGCCTATGTGCAACGGGTCCTCGAATACGCCGCCGTGTACCGGTTTCTGCTCGGCGCGCAAGACGCCAGCACGACGTTGAGCGCCCAGATGAAGCCGGTGTTGCCGGCGGTGGAGCGCACGGCTGGATAAGCGAGTTGGAACAAGACGTTCCCAAACCAGGGTTGAGGGTGGACTGTGGCGGTGAAGATTCTCGTAATTGATGACAGCAGCGTCATCACCTTTTTATGGAAACTGGTTTTGGAGAAGGAAGGCTACAGCGTCACCCAGGTCAATGACGGGGCCGGCGCTTTGCGGATGCTCGCCGCCGAACGCTATGACGGTCTGATCATCGACTACCATATGGACGATATCGACGGTCTGACGCTGGCGGAGCGGATTCGCGCCCTGCCGGACTATCGTCTTGCGCCGATTGTGATGATTACCGCAGATTGCAATGAGGCGGTGCGCGAAGGCGCCCGGCAGGCCGGTTTCAACGCCTGGATGACCAAGCCGGTCCATCCAGAAAGCCTGCTGGACGTCATCAGCCGCTTGTGTCCGCTCGCCGTCAGTTCTTCCTGAGCGGAATATCTGCGTCGTCCGCCCGGCGCTAGCGGGGGATGCCGACGATCACTTCACCGCCTTGATAGTGGCTGGCCAGCGGCCCGCGAAATTGCGCGCCGTCCGGGTCCATACAGGCAATATGGGTGTTGGACGCGCCATAGACGCTCACCACATGGTTGCCGACGCCGGGTTTGCGGTAGCCCACCACCAGCGGCCCATGGCGCATCTTGCGGTTCACATAGTGGCAAGTGAAATCCGCGCCGGCCAGCGTTTCGCAATCCATCCGCCAGCGACTGTCGCTGATAATCGCAATCAGGTTGGCCCGGGAGACGGTTCCGTAGTTTGGATTGGTGTCCGGGTTCGACGAATCCCAGTAGCGCAGATAGACGTTGAGCAGATTGATTTGGGTGATGACGCTCCGGTTGCCAATCGCCCGCGCCCACCACTCCAGGGTCGCCGCCCAGCAAGAGGTAGGATCGAACTGTTGCACCGGCGGCGTTGCGCGATAATTGGTAGCCATGCGGGTCCTCGCGGTTGAGTCAGGATCAAGCCAACAGCGCCGCGAAAGCGCTCGCGGCGGGTTGTGCGACTTAAAGCAGGATCAATGCCATGTCTAAAAAGTCTTTTGAAAACCGCTGACTAACCCAATAATCTTCACGCTAATTGCGGTTTGCAACCGCCCGCCGATTCAAAGTGGGCGGTTCAGGATGATCCGCCGCCCGGTCAGCGTGTCCTGACCGCCGGCGGTTTCGCAATCAATCCCGGAGCAATTCGTTCAGTCCGACCCGGCTGCGGGTCTTTTCATCGACCTGCTTGATAATTACCGCGCAGTACAAACTGTGGCTGCCGTCCGAAGCGGGCAGGGCGCCGGGCACTACCACCGAGCCGGCAGGCACTCGGCCATAACTGACTTCGCCGGTCAGGCGGTTGTAAATCTTGGTGCTTTGGCCGAGGTAAACCCCCATGGAAATCACCGAACCGCGCTCCACGATCACCCCTTCGACCACTTCGGAACGGGCACCGATGAAGCAATCATCTTCGATGATGGTCGGACTGGCCTGCAACGGCTCCAGCACCCCGCCGATGCCGACGCCGCCGGAGAGATGCACGTTCTTGCCGATCTGCGCGCAGGAGCCGACCGTCGCCCAGGTGTCCACCATGGTCCCGGAATCGACATAAGCGCCGATGTTGACGTAAGACGGCATGAGTACCACGCCCGGCGCAATGTAGGAGCCGCGTCGGGCTGCCGCCGGCGGCACCACGCGCACGCCAGCGGCGAGAAAATCATTTTCGCCATACTCCGCATACTTGGGCGGCACCTTATCGAAATAGTTGGTGTAGCCATCGCGGATGATCCGGTTCTCATTGAGGCGGAAACATAGCAGCACGGCTTTTTTCAGCCACGGATTCACCACCCAGGCGCCATGGCGCGGTTCGGCGACTCGCGCCTGGCCGAGTTCCAGCAAACCCAGCGCCTCTTCAACCGCCTCACGCAACGCCGGCGGCGCAGTGAGCGGATCGAGTTCGGCGCGGCGTTCAAAGGCGTCTTCAATAATCCGTTGCAATTCAGTCATCAGTCAGCATCCTCAGTCGCAGGCGGCGTTCCCGCCCGTCAAGGTTTGGGAAAGCTACGAAAAACCGTCATAATAAAGGGGGATAACGCCAGCTCCAGGTTTCAGGCAGCCGGCTGCCGGTTCCGGGGCGAAGCCCGCCCGATAGCCGAAGCGGTATACGACGAAAATCAACGAAAATCCATGCCAGCACAATGAGGATTACCGGGATGTCCAAAAAGATCGTGGCGGATGAGCGGAAACGCACCCAGACCCCAGCAAGTCCGATGGCCACGCAAGCAACAGCCAGTCCGCCGCCGCCCGCCGCGCCGACGCCCGTTGCTGTAAAGCCGACGCCGGTTGCGCCGATCAGCGCCGCGCTCGATGGGCGCAAGCGCATCATCATCGAAGGGGTCAGCCCGGAAGTCGATGGCGGGCGTTTCGCCATCAAGCGCACGGTCGGCGAGAGCGTGGTGGTCGAAGCCGACGCCTTCACCGACGGACATGACCTGTTGTGCTGCGTTCTGCAATATCGCAAGGTCGGCGAAACCGCTTGGCGGGAAGCGCCGATGAGCGCCCTGGTCAATGACCGCTGGCGTGGTCAGTTTGCAGCGGCGGAGTTGGGCCGTTATGAATACACGGTGCTTGCCTGGGTGGATCACTTCAAATCCTGGCGGCACGATTTGGGGCGCTGGGTGCAGGCCGAGGATATCGCCTTGTCGCTGCGCATCGGCGCCGAGTTGGTGAACAAGGCGGCGCAACGCGCTGGCGGCAGCGATGGTCGCTGGCTCGCCCAGCGCGCTACCGATCTGGCCGGGCCGCAAGACCTGGAATCGCGCCGTCAACTCGGTCTGGATGAGGAACTGGCGCGCCTGATGTTTCGCTACGCGGACCGCAGCCTGGCGCTGGACTATGGCAAGACCCTGGGGGTGATCGTCGATGACCTGCGCGCCCGCTTCAGCACCTGGTATGAGATGTTTCCGCGTTCATGCAGCCCGGTTCCCGGCAAGCACGGCACATTCAAAGATTGCGAAGCCTGGCTGCCGCGTCTGGCGGCGATGGGCTTTGACGTACTCTACTTCCCGCCGATTCACCCGGTGGGCCGGATCAACCGCAAGGGCAAGAACAACACGCTGACCCCGGG
>JBDHRB010000114.1:0-7008 GCA_039807355.1 Candidatus Competibacteraceae bacterium | reverse complement strand
CCGGTCCTCGGCCAGCGCCGCCTGTTGCCCGGCTGCTTGGCGATACCATTCCAGCGCCTGGGCGTCGCTCCGGGCCAATCCGCCCCGGCCCTCGGCGTACATCAAGCCGAGATTGATCTGGGCGGCGGCGATGCCGCGCTGGGCGGCCTGACGCAGCCAGCGCACCGCCTGGGCGTCATCGCGTGGGATTCCGCGACCGGTGGCGTAAAACAGCCCAACCTGGAACTCGGATTCGGCATGGCCCTGTTTCGCCGCTTCCTGAAACCAGCGCAGCGCCTGACGTTCGTCCCGCGATACGCCCACGCCCTTGACGTACAAAGCGGCCAGCTCGGCCTGACTGGCGGCGTGGCCCTGCTCGGCGGCCTTGCGATACCAGTCGGCGGCCTGCCGCTCGTTTTGCCCATCCGCCTCCTGCCGGGCGTAAAAATCGCCCAGTTGATACTGCGCCTCGATCTGGCCCTGCTCGGCGGCCTGGCGCAGCCATTTCAAGCCGATGCCCTCGTCGCGGGTCACGCCGCGTCCGGCCAGATAACGTTCGGCCAGGCGCAACTGGGCGTCGGCGCTGCCGCCAGCGGCGGCCTGTTCCAGCAATTGCAGACCCTTGGCTTCGTCGAGAACCACTCCGCGCCCATTGAAATAACAATCGGCCAGTTCTAATTGGGCAATCGGCAAATTCTGATCGGCGGCGCGGCGAAACCAGAGCAGCGCCTGGCGCTCGTCCCGCGCTGCGCCGCGCCCCTCGGCATACAACCGACCCAGCGCGTATTGGGCCAGCGGCAAATTCTTTTCCGAGGCAATACTCAGCCAGCGCATGGCTTCCGCATCATTGCGGGCCACCCCCTGGCCTTCGGCATACATGCGCCCGACATTGAACGCGGCCTGATCCAATCCCTGCTCGGCGGCCTTGCGGAACCAGCGGAAAGCTTCCTGCGCATTCTGGGATACGCCGCGCCCGCTCAGAGTGCGCACCGCCAGATTGTATTGCGCCTCGGCGTGACCTTGTTCAGCGGCCTTGCGATACCAGTTGGCGGCGTCCTGATCGCTGGCGGCGATGCCGCGCCCGGCGGCGGTCATTGCGCCGAGGGCAAACTGGGCGCCCGGATGATTCTGCCGCGCCGCCTGCTGATACCAGCGCACGGCTTCCTTGTCGTTGCGCGATACGCCGCGCCCCACCGCATAGCAATGACCCAATTCAAACTGGGCGACAGCGTGACCCTGTTCAGCGGCTTTGCGATACCAGTTGGCCGCCTGCGCATCGTCGCGTTTCTGGCCCTTCCCGGTCGCGTACTGGGCGGCCAGCGCCGCCTGCGCCTCGGCATTGCCGCGCTCTGCGGATTTAATCAGCCAGAACGACGCTTCCTTCTCGCTGGGCGCCTCTTCCGGCTTACTGGCGTACAACATGCCCAGATGAAATTGAGCGTCGGCGTTGCCCTGCATCGCTGAACGGCGCAACCATTCGCTGGCGGTGCGCTGGTTCTGCGCCACGCCCTGACCGCGCAGATACATCAGGCCGATCATGGTCTGGGCGCGTGGATCGCCCTGTTTCGCCCAAGTCATGTATTCGCGGAACGCGGTCGGATAATCGCCGCGCTGGTAGGCTTCGGCGGCGCTGTTGGTGGCCGCCTCCGGCGCGGTCGGTCGAGCGTCGCCATAGTGCCAAACGCCTTGGGCATCCTGCCATTTCTTGACATTCGTATCAGCGGCGGGAGTCGCGGCCTGCACCGCGCCGATCCCGGTCATTGCGCTGATCATCACCGCCCATAACCTTGCTCTTTTACGCATCATCGCCTCCGATCCGGCGGGGATTCCCTTGAATTATCGCCTGCAACCACCATCTTTTAGAAAAAGCCATCGTTGTCACCGCTCTGGTTTTACGCCGCCCCGGCGATGCCTGGCGCGCCAGCGCCGTGGCGGGCCGGGCGAACCTTTGCCGCCATCTAAGACTCTCACTGGACTTCAATCCCATCACTACGAGGACACGATTCATGGCGATCAATCTGCAAAAAGGTCAGCGCATCAGCCTGGAAAAAGAAGCGGGACGCAGTTTAAACCGGGTCGTCATGGGCCTGGGCTGGGGCATGAAAGAAGTGCAGAGCAAAGGCTTTCTCGGTTTTGGCGGCGGGGTCCGTCAGGAAGCGGTCGATTTGGACGCTTCCTGTCTGCTGTTTGATACCAGCGGCAATTTAGCCGACACCGTCTGGTTTCGACAACTGGAAAGTCATTGCGGCTCAATCCGTCACAGCGGTGATGACCGTTCCGGCGGCGGCGAGGCCGGCGCGGACAATGAGCGGATCGCCATTGACCTGAACCGGGCGCCGGCGGCGATTCAAACCCTGATCTTCACCGTCAACAGCTTCAGCGGCGAAAGCTTCGCCGGCATCCCCAATGCGTTTTGTCGGCTGGTCGATGATGCCACCGGCAGTGAGATCGCCCGTTTCGACCTGTCGCTGGAGGGCGGCAGTCACACCGGGTTGATTATGAGCAAACTGTATCGCCATAACAACGAGTGGAAGATGCAGGCTATCGGCGAGCCGGCGGAAGGTCGCACCTTCCACGATCTGCTGCCGACGCTGCGTTCCCACCTGTAGTCTGGAAGCCGGCTATGGATCTGCAACCCGGTCAGAACGTTTCCATCAGCAAGCACAGCCCGGCCCCGGCCGCGGTCGAGATGACCCTGAGCTGGGAACCGGCTAATGCTCCGCTGACCCTGGATTCCAGCGCGTTCGTCCTCAACGCCCAGGGCCAGGTGCGCGGCGATGACGATTTCATTTTCTACAACCAGTTGACCCTGCCCGGCGGCGGCGTGCAGCGAGCCGGCGATGGTCGCCGCTTTACCGTGACCTTCGCCAAACTGCCCGCCGGGATTGAACGCATCGTCATCGCCCTGACCATCGACCAGGGCCAGCGGCGCGGCCAATCGTTCGGCCAGTTGAGTCAGGTGCGGGCGGAACTGCGCGACGCCGCCAGTCAGGCGTTGTTGGCCGCGTTTCCGCTGGCGACGAAAATGATGGCGGAAACCGCGCTGATCGTCGGCGAGTTTTACCTGCGCAATGGCGAATGGAAATTCCGCGCCGTCGGTCAAGGCTTCGTCGGCGGACTGGCCCCGCTGGCCCGGCAATACGGGGTCGATGTCGCAGATGACCCGGACGCCGCTGAACCCGCGCCCGCCGCTCCGGTCAAATCCGCCGCTGCGCCGCCGGCGCCGATCCGCCTGGAAAAGATCACTCTGGAGAAGAAGGGCAGCAGCATTTCCCTGGAGAAGAAAGGCCAGGGTTTCGAGGAATTGGTCATCAACCTCAACTGGAACCAGGGCAGCAGCGCCGGCAAGGGTTTTTTTGGCCGACTCACCGGCGGCGGCAAAATCGACCTGGACCTGGGCTGTCTGTTCAAACTGCGCGATGGTCGGGCCGGCGCGGTGCAGGCGCTCGGCGACAGTTTCGGCAGCCTGCAACAGCCGCCCTACATCCAGCTCATGGGCGATGACCGCAGCGGGGCCAGCGCCCAAGGCGAGTTTTTGCGCATCAATGGCCGCCAGTGGGCGCAGTTGGAAAAAGTGGTGGTGTTCGCTTTCATCTACGAAGGCGCGCCCAACTGGGCGGAGACGGACGCGGTAGTCACGATCCAGACGCCCGGCCAGCCGACCCTGGAAATCCGCCTTGACAGCCACCACCGCGATCACCGCATGTGTGCGCTGGCGATGCTGGAAAATCAGGGCGGCAATATCAAGGTCACCAAACTGGTTGAATATTTCCGCGATCACCGCTTTCTCGACGAGGCTTACGGTTTCGGCCTGCGCTGGGTGGCGGGGTCCAAGGATTAAGTTTCAAAATTTTTCTCACCTTTCCCACACTTGGAGGAATACCGCATGGCTCTTGAATGGTTGAAACAGCGTTCCAGCGAAGTCCTGGCCAACATGAAAACCGAAGTCACCAAACTGAAGAACAAGAGTTTTCTGGAAGCGGTGGTTGCCGGTTGCACAATCGTCGCCCATGCCGATGGCGCGGTGAAGTCGGAAGAAAAGCAGAAGATGATGGGTTTTCTGCGCTCTAACGAGGCCCTGTCGGTTTTCGATACCAATGAAGTGATTGCGATTTTCGAGAAGTACGCCAAGAACTTCGAGTTTGACTTCCAGATTGGTCAAGCCAACGCCCTGCAAGCGGTCGCCAAACTCAAGGGCAAGGAGGCGGAAGCGCGGTTAATGGTGCGGGTCTGCTGCGCGGTCGGCGCGTCTGACGGCAATTTTGACGATCACGAAAAGGCCGCGGTGCGCACGATTTGCAATGAGTTGGGCCTGAATCCCAAGGATTTCGACTTGACCTGAGCGCATCCGGGATTGGCGCTCAGGAACCGGTCGGTGATCCCGAAACTGCAACGAAAAAGAGGACCCCTGTAATGGCTATTTCCCTGAACAAAGGCGGCCGGTTGTCGCTGAGTAAGGAAGCGCCGGGCCTGACCAAAGTGTTGGTCGGCCTGGGCTGGGACGCCCGCGCCACCGACGGCGCTGCTTTCGATCTTGACGCATCGGCCTTTTTACTCGGCGCGGACGGCAAAGTGCGTTCGGAGGCGGACTTTATCTTCTACAACCAGTTGAAATCGGCCTGCGGCTCGGTCGAACACACCGGCGATAACCTCACCGGCGCTGGCGAGGGCGATGATGAAGTGATCAAGGTCGATCTGAGCAGAGTGCCGGCGGAGGTGCAGAAAATCGCCTTCACCGTGACCATTCATGAAGCGGACGCCCGCAAGCAGAACTTTGGTCAGGTCGGCAACGCCTATATCCGAGTGGTCAACGCTGACAACAATACCGAAGTCACCCGCTATGACCTGGCCGAGGACGCTTCGACGGAAACGGCGATGATCTTTGGCGAACTTTATCGGCACAGCGGCGAATGGCGCTTTACCGCGGTCGGCCAGGGCTATAACGGCGGCCTGGCGGCGATGTGCAAGCAATACGGCATCAACATTTAAGAGGGCAGTGAACGATGGCGATCTCTTTGCAGAAAGGTCAGAACGTTTCGTTGAGCAAGCAAGCGCCCGGTTTGAAAAAAGTGCGCTTTGGGCTGGGCTGGGATTTGCGCAAGACCGACGGCAGCGCCTTCGATCTGGACGCTTCCGCTTTCGTGCTGGACGCAAACGGCAAAGTCCTGAGCGATGGACATTTCGTGTTCTACAACAACGCCAAGGACCCCTCCGGGGCGGTCGCGCATCTCGGCGATAACCGCACCGGCGAAGGAGCCGGCGATGATGAAGTGATCGAGGTCGAGCTGGGACCAATGCCGGCCAACGCGGCGAAAGTGTCGTTCGTGGTGACCATCCATGACGCCGAGGCGCGCAAGCAGAATTTCGGTCAGGTGGCCAATGCCTACATCCGCGCCCTGAACGCCGACGGCGAGCAGGAAATTGCCCGTTATGACCTGTCGGAGGACGCCTCGACGGAAACGGCGATGATCTTTGGCGAACTCTACCGCAACAATGACGAGTGGAAGTTCAAGGCGATAGGTCAGGGTTACGCTGGCGGTCTGGCGGCGGTGGCCCGCGATTATGGCGTCAATCTCGGTTAAAATCGGCGGCGCTTGATCGCCGCACTGGCATTGACCCGGCCCGCCGACTCTCAGGCGGGCTTTTGCTTTTTTGGGAAAAAGATAATGACTGAACCTGTTAAATATCTGCTGGATGAAAGCCGGATACCGAAATTCTGGTACAACCTGATCGCTGATCTGCCGGCCCCGCCGCCGCCGGTGCTGCATCCGGGCACGCAACAACCGATCCGCCCGGCTGATTTAGCGCCGTTGTTTCCGCAAGCGCTGATCGAGCAGGAAGTCACCGCCGAGCGGGAGATCGAAATTCCCGATCCGGTGCGGGAGATTTACCGGCAATGGCGACCCAGTCCGCTGTATCGCGCCCGCCGTTTAGAACAGGCGCTGCAAACCCCGGCGCGGATTTATTACAAATATGAGGGCGTCAGTCCCGCCGGCAGCCATAAAGTCAACACTGCGGTGCCGCAAGCGTTCTACAACAAGGAAGCCGGGATTCGCCATATCACCACGGAAACCGGGGCCGGACAGTGGGGGTCTTCGCTGGCCTTCGCCGGGGCGTTATTCGGCATTGCCGTGGACGTGTTCATGGTGCGGGTTTCCTACAACCAGAAACCCTATCGCCGGGCGCTGATGGAAACCTGGGGCGCAACCTGCACCGCTTCACCTTCCGAGCAGACCGCAGCGGGCCGGGCGATTCTGGCGCAACGCGCCGATCATCCGGGCAGTCTGGGCATCGCCATTTCCGAAGCGGTGGAAGTGGCGGCGCAGCGCGATGACACCAAGTACGCGCTCGGTTCGGTGCTGAACCATGTGCTGCTGCATCAAACCGTGGTCGGTCTGGAATGCATGGCGCAGATGGAGCTGGCCAATGATTATCCCGACCTCATCATCGGTTGCACCGGCGGCGGCTCGAATTTCGCCGGTATTGCCTTTCCGTTCCTCGGCGCACAACTGCGCGGCGGACGACCGGTGCGGATTATTGCGGTCGAACCGGCGGCCTGCCCGACCCTGACCCGTGGGCCGTATGCCTATGATTTCGGCGACACCGCGCATTTGACGCCGCTGGTGAAGATGCACACGCTGGGTTCCACCTTCACCCCGCCCGGTTTCCATACCGGCGGTCTGCGCTATCACGGCATGGCCCCGCTGGTCAGCCATGTCAAGGAGTTGGGCCTGATTGAAGCCTGCGCCTACCATCAAGTCGGCTGTTTCGCGGCGGGCGTGCAGTTCGCCCGCACTGAAGGGATTTTGCCGGCCCCGGAAGCCAATCATGCGGTGAAATGCGCGATGGATGAAGCGTTGCGCTGCAAGGAGGAGGGGGTGAGTCGCGCCATTCTGTTTAATCTGTCCGGTCACGGTCATTTCGACATGCAGGCGTATATGGATTATGGCGCTGGCAAGCTGACCGATCAGAGCTATGACGAGGCGGAATTGGCGATGGCGCTGTCTGGATTGCCGTCGGTTTAGAAAA
>JBDHRB010000113.1:0-7079 GCA_039807355.1 Candidatus Competibacteraceae bacterium | reverse complement strand
CCCGCTACCGCCAGCGCTATGTCGATCTGATCATCAACGAATCGACCCGCGCCGCCTTTCAGTTGCGCTCGGCGCTGGTCGCGCACATCCGCGAGTTTTTTAACCAGCGCGGCTTTCTGGAGGTCGAGACGCCGATGATGCAGCCGATTCCCGGCGGCGCGACCGCCCGGCCGTTCATCACCCATCACAATGCGCTGGACATGCCGCTGTATCTGCGCATCGCCCCGGAACTGTATTTAAAGCGCCTGGTGGTCGGCGGCTTCGAGAAGGTCTACGAAATCAACCGCAATTTCCGCAACGAAGGGCTGTCCACCCGGCACAATCCTGAATTCACCATGCTGGAGTTCTATCTGGCCTATGCGGATTACCACGATCTGATGGATTTAACCGAAGCACTGTTGCGCGGCATGGCCGAGCGCCTGTTGGGCGACACCAGCGTGTCCTATCAGGGCGAAACCTACGATTTTGGCCGACCATTCCGACGTTGGACGGTGCGCGAGGCGGTGTTGCATTTCAATCCGGCCATTGCCGCTGCGGAGTTGGACGATCTGGAATCCGCCCGACGCATCGCTCAGGGATTGGGAATCGACGTCAAGCCGGAGCAGGGTCTGGGGCGGGTGCAACTGGAAATATTTGAGCAGACCGTCGAACACCAGTTGCGCGATCCGACCTTCATTACCGCCTATCCCACCGAAGCGTCGCCGCTGGCCCGGCGCAATGACGCCGATCCGACCATCACCGACCGTTTTGAGTTGTTCATCGGCGGGCGGGAAATCGCCAACGGCTTTTCCGAGTTGAACGACCCGGAAGATCAGGCCGAGCGGTTCCGCCAGCAGGTTGAGGCCAAGGCCGCCGGCGATCATGAAGCGATGCATTACGACGCCGACTACATCCGGGCGCTGGAATATGGCCTGCCGCCGACCGCCGGAGAAGGCATCGGCATCGACCGGCTGACCATGCTGTTCACCGACGCGCCCTCGATCCGCGATGTGTTGCTGTTTCCCCATCTGCGGCCTGAGTAACCCCCCTCGCGGTTCAGAACGCGAGCCTCGCCGACCTTTCAGCCCCAGGAGTTCACTGCCATGAGTTCATCCCTCGCCGCACTTCGTCAGGAATATGCCCTGGGCGCGCTTAACGAAACCGAAGTCGATCCTGATCCCATCCAGCAATTTCGGCGCTGGCTGGATGAGGCGATTAAAGCCGAATTAGCGGAACCGAACGCCCTGACTTTGGCGACTGCCGACCGCACCGGTCGCCCGTTTGCCCGGGTGGTGCTGCTCAAGGACTGCGACGCCGACGGCTTGGTGTTCTACACCAGCTATCGCAGCGATAAAGGTCAGCAGTTGGCGGAAAATCCACATGCGGCGTTGGTCTTTTTATGGCTAGAGCTGGAGCGGCAAGTGCGGGTGGAAGGGACGGTCAGCAAAGTGTCCGCCGCCGAATCCGAAGCCTATTTCCGCACCCGGCCCCGCGAGAACCGCCTGGGTGCGCTGGCTTCGCGGCAAAGTCAGATCGTCGCCGACCGCCAGACTTTGGATGCACGCTATCAACAATTGGCCGCCCAGTATCCGAATGAAGAGGACGACATCCCGATGCCTAATCAGTGGGGCGGTTATCGAGTGAAACCGGAGCTGTTTGAATTCTGGCAGGGCCGGCATGGGCGGATGCATGACCGGCTGCGTTATCAGCGGCAGAAGGACGGAAGTTGGCGGCTGGAGCGGCTGGAACCGTAGCTTTGGGCGGTTGACCATGAACCTGACGACCTTTACCCCGCTGGAAATCAGTCACGGTCAGTTATTGAGGGTGGATTCGCTCCAGCTTTGGGGTTGGCGAGAGCAAATCCTGACCCTGCCGACCGAGGCAACCTGCTATGGCATGGTCACGGTGGGCCATGCCGTGCTGGACGATCCTGGCGCTGGCCGCTTTGAATTGCGCCAGGGGATGTTTTTTGCGTTGCCGGAAGGCGGTTCCGTGCAAGGCGGGGCCGGTCTGGTGATTGTCCAGTTTGGCTATCGCGGTCTGCGCCAGATCGGCGGTCCGCTGGAGTCGGTCGGACGCCTGCGCTATATCGACGGGTGCAGCGACACCTTGCTGATCAGCCCGCCGCGCCTGGGCGAGCCGTGTCTGAATCATCTGCACATTCCGCCGCATACCGACCAGACGCCGCATACCCATCCTTCAGTGCGGATTGGGGTGATCATGGCCGGAAGCGGCGAGTGCCGCACTCCAGAGGATGCGCATCCGCTGCGGCCCGGCATGGGCTGGTATATTCCGACCGGCTGCCGGCATTCCTTTTACACCGGCGAGGCGGCGCTGGATGTGGTCGCCTGGCATCCCGACAGCGATTTTGGCCCCCGCGACGACGATCATCCGATGATTAACCGCACGCTGATGGCTTAAGGCGCGGCATCCACCATCTGCTCATGCCATAACAGGAAGGTCATGAGCATCCACAGTTTCAGGCCGTGCCGCAGACCGGGGACGCCTTCCATTTCATAGTTCAGCAGACGCTGTACATAGTCCGGGTTGAACAGTCCGCCGCGCTGAATTTGCTGGCGGGATAGCAGTTTTTTTCCGTATTCGCGCAGCTCGCCCTGAAACCAGAAGCGCACCGGCACCATCATTCCTGATTTAGGCCGGGCGATAATCGCTGCCGGCACGAGGTCCTGAACCGCTTTTTTCAGCACGCTCTTTTCCACCGCGCCGGCCAGCTTTACGCCGGGCGGACAGCTCATGCTGGTTTCGATAATCCGCCGGGAGAACAGCGGCGGCAGGGCCAGCAGACCGTGCGCCGCGCTCATCTTTTCCACCTTGACCAGAATCAGGTTGGCGCCCTTGAGCCGGATGTTGATGCTCATCAGCTTGTTGACGAAATCGCGGGGCCGGGGCGCTTGGAAATACGGCTCCAGCAGCGCGATCAGGGCGTCTTCGCCGCCAGCTTCGCGCAGCAGCGCCGGGTTGAGCAAGGCGCTGAGGTCCTGGTAGCCGCGCTGGAACGTCCGTAGATAATTGCGCTCCAGCCAGCCGGTTGGCGGTTCTCCGGGCAAGGGGCCATACAGTCGGGCCATGAGCATCGGCAGATTTTTCGGACCGCCAAAACATGGATCGCCGCCTTCGCCATTCAGGGCGACATCGGCCACCTGGGACGCCGCCTGCGCCAATAAATAGTTGGGCGCAGTCACCGGGTCGCCAATCGGATCGTCGAGTCGCCAGATCATCTCGCGCAACTGTTCGAGAAAGTCGCCGGGACGGATTTCCAGCCAATGATGATCGGTGCGATAGCGATCCACCATCAACTGCACAAACTCATTTTCCCGAGGATATTCCGCGCCGAAATGCGCGGAAAATGTCGGCAGGCGCGCATTGGGTAACTGCCGGGCGGCGACCGCCAGCACCGCGCTGGAGTCAATGCCGCCGGACAGAAACACCGCTGGCGGGCGGTTCGGCGAAACCGCCAGACATTCCGCAACCGACTGCTCCAGAGCGGCGCGCACCAAACCGGGATAATCCGGAGTCGGGGAGGGCGTTTCCGCCTCCCATTCCTCGCAGCGAAAATGCCGCCGCAGCCGCGCCTGACCGTGGCGGAAAACCAGCAGGGAGCCGGGTTGCAATTCCGCAACGTCTTCAAAGAACGTAGCCGCGCCGGGAATGAAGCTGAACGCCAGATATTCCGGCAACGCGCCGGGGCGCATCCGGCGCGGCAGCGTCCGGTCAGCGAACAGCGCCTTGATCTCGCTGGCGAACAGCAAACGGCCCTGATGAACGGTCCAGTAAAGGACTTTGACGCCGGCGGGATCGCGCAGCAGATAAAAGGCGTCGTCGATTTGCGCCGCCAGGACAAACGCGCCGGTCAGGGTTTCCAGCAGAGATTCCGGGGCAGAGTGGCGATGCAGGGCCGTCAGCAGGCGTTCCGCGTCACTGGCGCTGCCAGAGTCTCGCCCCGCTGCGTCGTCCAGATGGAACAGGACGCCGCCGTAGCCAAGTCGGTCATGATCGCGCTCGGTCAGTTGCGCTGGCCGGTTCCAGGCGGCGCGACCATGACCGATTTCCACAAAATCGCCGGAAACCGTGATGCCGCCGGTTTGCTCCCAACCTAACGGGCAGCGATGCGTCAATAGCGCCGCCATGCGCGCCAGCAAACCGTCGGCTGGCGCTCCGCAGTAACCGAACAGACAGGACATGCCGCTAACCGACTCGAACCGGGTCAACCATAGTCGATTTCCAGTTCCGTCTCGCTACGGACTTCTGGAGTCAGCAACAGCGTTCCGCTGATGACCGCCGCGCTTAACGCATTGAGCAACGGTTTCGGGCCGAGGGCGTCGAGGGGAAGCCGATAACCCGCTTGCAACCGTTTAGCCGGATTGCCGCCGAAAACGCCATTGCGCCGGGCGGGATGGGTCGGCAGCCAAGGCCGTTCGGAACCGCCGTCCAGCGCAGTGCGAGACAGGCCCACATCGACCAGATGCGCAGCGGCGAATTGCCATTGCCGATCCGCCGCCAGTTGCGCAGTCAGGGCGAAACCCTGGAGTGAGGCGTCATGGAGGACCTGCGCCGGGGTGTTGGGGTGATTGCGCAAAAACGCCTGACAGGCGGCGAACACCGGCTCCGGGTAGCCGGTGCGACTGACGATAGCGGCTTTGGCGGTCAGGTGAAAGCGGTTGCGCACCAGCAAATCGACCAGTTCATCGCGCTCCACAATCAGCATCCGCTCCGGCGCATAGTGCGGGTCCTGGAAATCCGCCGGCGGGGTGATCCGGCGGAAAGCCGCGCCGTCGGCCAAGCCCTGGATTGGATGCGCCTGATGGTATTGCGTAACGATGCGCCGGGCCTTGCCAATGGAGAGCGTCGCTTTGCTCCGCCGACCCAGCCAGAGCGCCAGCGGCAGGATGATCAGAGGAACCAGCGCCGCGCCCAACCCGCCCCATCCGGTAAAAACCACCAGCCCGGCAATCACGCTGACGATCAGGGCGATCAGGCCGCAACCGAACAGACCCAAGGCTTTTTTACGCCAGAGGCGGCAGATTTCCAGCGCCAGTTGGGTGGCGGTGAATGCATAGTGTCCTTGATCCGACAGGCGCTGGATGATTTGCCGCAGGGTAAAGTCGCTGATCTGATCCTGTTTGCTGCGAAACACGAACCGATAGCGACACTTCTGACAATGAGCGCCATCCTTGAATTTCTGGCGGTGGTTGCATTCGGGGCAGCGCATCGGTGGATTTCTCTGGCGATGAGCGGTTTTTTTACGCGGATCAGCCCTTCAGCTTTTCCAGCAGCAGGTCATTGACTTGCTGCGGATTGGCCTTGCCCTTGGACGCTTTCATCACCTGACCGACGAAAAAGCCGAACAGCTTGTCCTTGCCCACCCGATATTGCGCGAGTTGTTCGGGATTGGCGGCGATCACCTCGTCAATCACCTTTTCAATCGCCGAAGTATCAGTAATCTGCCGCAGACCGCGCTTTTCAATAATCGCGTCAGCGTCGCCTTCGCCGGCCCACAGCGCCTCGAATACGTCCTTGGCGATCTTGCCGGAGATGGTGCGATCCTGAATGCGCCGCAGCAGCCCGGCCAGTTGCGCCGCGCTCACCGGGCTGTCGGTGATTTCCCGATGTTCCTTGTTCAGAAACGCGGAAAAATCGCCCATCACCCAGTTGGCGCATAGCTTCGCTTCGCCGCCCAGCGCAGTCACCGTTGCTTCGTAATAGTCGGCCAAGGCGCGGCTGGCGGTCAGCACTGCGGCGTCATAACCGGATAAGTCATATTGCGCTACGAACCGTTGTTTCTTGGCTTCCGGCAGTTCCGGCAGGGCGGCGCGGGCGGCGTCAATAAACGCTTCATCGAGGATCAGCGGCAATAAATCCGGATCGGGGAAGTAGCGGTAATCGTTGGCTTCTTCCTTGCCGCGCATCGAGCGGGTTTCGCCGCGTTCCGGGTCATACAGCCGGGTTTCCTGCACTACCGCGCCGCCGGCTTCGATCAGCTCGATCTGCCGTTCCACCTCAAATTCAATCGCCCGCTCGACAAAACGGAACGAATTGAGATTTTTGATTTCGGCGCGGGTGCCGAACTGCGCGTCGCCCTTGCGCCGCACCGACACATTCGCGTCGCAGCGGAACGAACCTTCCTGCATGTTGCCGTCGCAAATGCCCAGATAAACCACCAGTTGATGCAGTTTCTTCATATACGCCACGGCTTCCTTGGCCGAGCGCAAATCCGGTTCTGACACGATTTCCAGCAAGGGCGTGCCGGCGCGGTTTAAATCAATCCCGGACAGGCCGTGAAAGTCTTCATGCAGCGACTTGCCGGCGTCTTCTTCCAGATGGGCGCGGGTCACGCCGATCACCTTGGTCGAGCCGTCTTCCAGATCAATCGTCAACTGGCCTTTCTGAACGACCGGCAGCTCGTACTGGCTGATTTGATAGCCTTTGGGCAGATCGGGATAAAAGTAATTCTTGCGGGCGAACACCGAGCGCCGGGCGACTTGTGCGCCGATAGCCAGGCCGAGCATTGCGGCCATGCGCACTGCTTCGCGGTTCAGCACCGGCAATACGCCGGGCAAACCCAGATCAATGGCGCACGCTTGCGTATTCGGCGCTGCGCCATAAGCGGTGGCGGCCCCGGAGAAAATTTTGCTCTTCGTGGCGAGCTGGGCGTGGATTTCCAGCCCGATGACGGTTTCCCATTCCATGACGGATGACCTCAAGCAAACGCCGCCGGGGCGCGTGAATGCCAGTCTGTGACCTGCTGATAGCGGTGGGCGATGTTCAGCAGCCGGTCTTCGGCGAAATAATCGCCGATCAACTGCAAGCCGACCGGGCGCTGGCCGACAAAGCCGACCGGCAGGGACAAACCGGGCAGCCCGGCCAGATTCACCGCGATGGTGTAAATATCTGATAGATACATAGTGATCGGATCGTCGGCTTTTTCGCCGAGATTGAAAGCGACAGTCGGCGAGGTCGGCCCCATGATGACATCGACCTGTTCAAACGCCCGGCGGAAATCATCGCTGATTAACCGGCGAATCTGCTGCGCTTTCAGATAGTAGGCGTCGTAATAACCGGCGGACAGGGCGAAGGCACCG
>JBDHRB010000112.1:0-7095 GCA_039807355.1 Candidatus Competibacteraceae bacterium | reverse complement strand
CATGCGCCACATCCTGGCCGCCGGCAGTCTGCGCTTGCAAGTTGCGGAAATACTGCCGCCAATTTTCGCTGACCGACTCAGGATCGCTCAGGAAACTCTCGTATAGTTCTTCGATAAAGGCCGCATTACCGCCAAACAGCGGCGAGCTTTGGCGAAACTGCTCTATCAGGGTGCTCATTGATGGTGATCGACTCTCGGTTATTGTTAGGATTTCCAGGAAAGCCCTGTTGCAGGACCCTTCCCGGGGCATGGCGCGAACGCGCGAGGGTCACGGGACATAGCCGCCAGCGCTGGACGATGGCGCGAGGTCGTTAGGTGGTTTGAAAGATGACGGGTGATTATAGCCATGGCGCGGGCGCGGATAAACCCGCGTTTCCGCCCGGCCCTGATTTTTTGCTATAGGAAAAAATGTCCTGCGCTCCGCGAACCCGGCCCTTCGGCGCTCGATCCATGTCTGTTACTGCTGATGATCACCGCCTCCGGCGCGGTCGATTTGCCCCGTCACCCAGCGGCCCGCTGCATTTCGGCTCACTGGTCGCCGCCTTGGGCAGCTTTCTACAAGTGCGCTGTCAAGGCGGCGAATGGCGGGTGCGCATCGAAGATGTCGATCTTCCGCGCACCCAGCCGGGGGCCGCCGACGCGATTTTGCGGGCGCTGGAGCAACGCCGACTGGATTGGGACGGCCCGGTGCTTTATCAAAGCCAGCGCACCGCCTGCTATCAGGCGGCGCTGGAGCAACTCCAGCGCACCGGATTCGCCTATCCCTGTTCCTGCACCCGCCGCGAACTGGCGAGCCTTCCCCGCAGCCGGGACGGTGGGCTAATTTACCCCGGTCATTGCCGCGCCGCGCCGCTCCAGCCGCATCGACCCTGGGCGATGCGCCTGCGCTTGCCTGAGATTACGCTGGGCTTTCATGACATCGTTCAGGGCGACTATCAGCAACAACTGGCCGGCGAGGTCGGCGATTTCATCATCCGCCGCGCCGACGGCCTGTTCGCCTATCAGCTCGCGGTGGTGATCGACGACGCCGAGCAAGGCGTCACCGAGGTGATCCGGGGCAGCGACCTGCTCGACTCCACGCCCCGGCAAATTTATTTGCAGCAGGCGCTCAAGCTGCCCACGCCGCGCTACGGTCATTTGCCGGTCGCGGTGGACCGGCGCGGCGACAAACTGAGCAAACAAACGCACGCTCCGCCGCTGAATGATCGCCAGCCCGGCGTGGAACTGTGGGAGGCGCTGCGCTTTCTCGGCCAGCAACCGCCAAACGCCTTGCGCCAGGCCGCGCCGGCGGAAATTCTCGCCTGGGCGCTGCCCCATTGGCGTCTCGCAAGCATACCGGCGACGCTGGCGCAGCCTTGGCGGCCTGCACGATTCGGCGAATCCCTAACGACGCATTGACTGAAATGATCCAAGCTATAGACTTAGCCCAATCACAAGTTCCTGAACCGGACCCGCGCCCGGCTTTTCCACGCCAGGGTTCAGGCCGTTCTGGAGATCACAAACCTATCCCCACCAAGGAGAACCGTAACAATGTCCGAAGCCAAACTCTATCCGGTGTCTGCCGAAGTCGCCGCTCATGCCTGGGTCAACGATGCCCAATATCTGGAGATGTACAAGCGCTCGGTCGACGACCCGGAGGGTTTCTGGGCGGATCAGGCCAATCAATTTCTTACCTGGTTCAAACCCTGGGACAAAGTGCTGGACTGGGATTTCACCAAGGGCCATATCCGCTGGTTTGAAGGCGGCAAGCTCAACGTCAGCTACAACTGCCTGGATCGGCATTTGGAAAGCCGTGGCGATCAGGTCGCCATCATCTGGGAAGGCGATAGCCCGAACGAAGATAAAAAAATCACCTACCGGCAACTGCACAGCGACGTTTGCAAGTTCGCCAATGTTCTGAAGAGCCTGGGCGTCAACAAGGGCGACCGGGTGTGCATTTACATGCCGATGATCCCGGAAACCGCCGTCGCCATGCTGGCCTGCACGCGCATCGGCGCGGTTCACTCCATCGTCTTCGGCGGCTTCTCTCCCGATTCCCTGAAAGACCGCATCGTTGACGCCGAAGCCAAAGTGGTCGTCACCTCGGACGAAGGTCTGCGCGGCGGTCGCCAGGTGCCGATGAAGGCCAATGCGGACAAGGCGCTGCAAAGCACTCCCAGCGTGCAGAAGATGGTGGTGGTCAAGCGCACCGGCGGGCGCATCGCTTGGACGGAAGGCCGCGACCTCTGGTACGAAGAGCTGATGGCCAACGCCTCCGCCGACTGCCCGGCGGAACCGATGGACGCCGAAGACCCGCTGTTCATCCTCTACACCTCCGGTTCCACCGGCAAGCCCAAGGGCGTGCTGCACACCACCGGCGGCTATCTGCTCTACACCGCCATCACTCACAAGTACATCTTCGACTATCACGACGGCGACGTTTACTGGTGCACCGCCGACGTCGGCTGGGTCACCGGCCATTCCTACATCGTCTATGGGCCGCTGGCCAACGGCGCTACCTCAATCATGTTTGAAGGCGTGCCGACCTACCCCGACGCTGGCCGGTTCTGGCAGGTAGTGGACAAGCATCAAGTCAACATCTTCTACACCGCCCCGACCGCGATCCGCTCGCTGATGCGCGAAGGCGAAGGCCCGGTCAAGGCGACCTCGCGCAAGAGCCTGCGCCTGCTCGGTTCGGTGGGCGAGCCGATCAACCCCGAAGCCTGGGAGTGGTACTACCACAACGTCGGCGACGCCCGTTGCCCCATCGTCGATACCTGGTGGCAGACCGAGACCGGCGGCATTCTGATTACCCCGCTGCCGGGCGCGACGGCGTTGAAGCCGGGTTCCGCGACCCGTCCGTTCTTTGGTGTCACGCCGGCGCTGGTCGATGCGGAAGGCAACTTCCTGGAAGGCGCGACCGACGGCAATCTGGTGATTACCCGTCCCTGGCCGGGGATCATGCGCACCGTGTATGGCGATCACCCGCGTTTCATCGAAACCTATTTCTCGATGTACAAGGGGCTGTATTTCACCGGCGACGGCGCACGCCGCGACGAAGACGGCTACTACTGGATCACCGGGCGCGTTGATGACGTGATCAACGTTTCCGGCCATCGCATGGGCACCGCTGAAGTTGAATCGGCGCTGGTGCTGCATCCGGCGGTCGCCGAGGCGGCGGTGGTCGGCTACCCGCACGACCTCAAGGGCCAGGGCATTTACGCCTATGTCACCCTGAAGGTCGGCGTCGAACCGACCGAGGCGCTGCGCAAGGAACTGGTCGTACATGTGCGCAAGGAAATCGGCCCCATCGCCACCCCGGACGTCCTGCAATGGGCGCCGGGCCTGCCCAAGACCCGCTCCGGCAAGATCATGCGCCGCATTCTGCGCAAGATCGCCGCGAACGAAGTCGATGCTCTGGGCGATACCTCGACGCTGGCCGATCCGAACGTCGTCACCGATCTGGTGGATAACCGGGCGGTGAAGTAAGGTCTAGGCCGGTCCCTCCCACTGCAAATACGCCTCCCCTGCCCTGGGGAGGCGTAGGGAGGGCTTCCGCACATCCTCTCTTCTCTTCATTCCATGCAACGCAACGACTGGCTGGCCTTCCTCACCGCGCTGGGCATCACCGGCTTGTTGCTCTGGGGACTGGTCTACTTCGTCAATGTCTGGTGGGAACGCCTGCCCAAAGTCGTCGCCCTGACCATCTGCGTGCTGCTGGCGGTCATGGTGATCGGTTATCCGATTTACGCTCTGGCTCGCTGGTCCGATCAGTATTTGGCGCGAATCAAGGCGGCGCAATCGCAAAACCGTAAAGACGACGCTTGATGCGCGTCCGTTCCCTTTCCTTCCCTTCCCGAAATTCCTGATGTTCGGCCTGCTGCGTCGCTGGCGTCGCCGTAAGCTGTTGCAGCACGCCCGAATTGCGGATGCGCTCTGGCAAGCAGCTCTCGCCCGGTTACCCTTGCTGGACGGTTTGAACGCGCCGGAGCTGGAGCGATTACGCGATCTGTCCACGCTGTTTCTGCATGAGAAAGCCCTGGAACCTGCCGGCGGGCTGGAACTAACCGCAGAGATGGGACCGCTGATCGCCGCGCAAGCTTGCCTGCCGATTTTGCATCTGGGGCTGGATTACTACGAGGACTGGAGTTCGGTGATTCTCTACCCGGAAGGCTTCCTCACCCACCACGAATACACCGACGCCAATGGGCTGGTGCATAGCGTTCACCGCCCGCTGATCGGCGAAGCCTGGGAGCGCGGCCCGGTCATCCTGTCCTGGGCTGACCTCGTGGACGCGCTCGACGAACCGGGCCTGAACGTGGTGATTCACGAAATGGCCCACAAGCTGGACATGCTGACCGGCGAAGTTAACGGCTTGCCGCCGCTGCATCCGGGAATGCGCATTGCCGACTGGAGCCGGGCGTTCAACGCCGCTTACGAACAACTGTGCCGGGAGGTTGACCGGGGACGACCGACGGCGCTTGATCCCTACGCTGCCGAAAGCCCCGGTGAGTTTTTTGCAGTGATTAGCGAAGCTTTTTTTGAAACGCCGTCAGTGATTGCGCAAACCTGGCCGGCGGTTTATCCGCAACTTCGCGCATTTTACCGCCAGGACCCGCTGGCCCGACTCCCCTTCAGCGCCGACCCTCCAGCCGCGTCCGCCCCTCTTGATCGACGATCCGCATCTGACTGAACGCGGCTTTGGGCAGCTTCACCAGCAGGCAGGGGTGGGTCATCACCTGGGTCTGCGCATAACCCGGCAACGGTTCGCGCCATTCCAGCGGCACCGTTAATACTCCATTTTCCACCGTCGCTGACGCTCCGCTCAAACCCAGCGCATAGCCTCCGCTGCTCTGCTGACCCATGGCGATGAGCAAGACGCCCTCGCGGGTAAAGTCCACAACGGGCGGCGGCGGCGGGGTCATGCGCAAGCTCATGACCTGCGCATACTGCCGCTGCCACGCTTCAGCGTCAGCGATCCACGTCAGCGCCGGACGGTTTACGCTGCCGCATTGGGCGCTGGCGTAAATCGACTCCATCGGCAGCGCCTCACTGGAACCGGCGGTTCCGGCGCAGCCCTGAAGCGCCAGAACCGCCAACAGGATGAAAGACCGACTCACTGGCCGATGCCCAGTCGCCGAGTTTGGCCGCGTTGCAGGCCGGTCTCCTCCCCGGCGTCAGTCGCTCTCTGAAAATCCGCCAGATTCAATTCATAGCCGCTGACGAAATCCAGATCGCTCTGATCGGCGCTGACCTCAATGCGGACCGGTTCATTGGTGGTCAGATACGCGCCACAGGATTCGCCGACATCGCAAATCAGCAAATTATTGTTGGCGTCGGAACCGGAGAAAATTTCATACGTTCCCGCCGGAACGTCGCGCAACGTGTAGGCGTAACTGCCGTCCTCCTGACGCTCGACCGTCGCTTCCGCGACCGTCTCATGAGTGTCTGGATCGGTTAGCAACACATACTGTTGACCAATCGCTCCGGCGCTCAACGTAGCGACCTGCATGATCACCCTGATTTGCACGGTATTGGCGCTAGAGGTCACGGTTAGGGTGGCGCTGTATACGCCATCGGCCAGGCCAGCCCGATTCACTGACACCGTATAAACGCCGATGCCGCTGGCGTTCACTTCAGTCGGCGTCACCCGCAGCCAGCCGCCAGAATCTTCAGTCGGCGCATTCGCGGTCAATTCACCGCTGCCGCCGTTGCGCACGGTCAAGGTCTGGCTGTTCAGGGCGATGCCGAAATTCAACGCCTCCGGGCTGACCGCCAGAACCGGCGTCGGATTGACCGGCTGACCGCCGGTATTCGCCGCCGCGACCGCCGCCTGATAGGCATTGACCTGGCCATAACCAAACTGGCTATCCCAACCTGGAGTTCCTAAATCCTCGGTCAACGCGCCGCTGATCAGCAGGTTATCGACATCCTGCGGGGTCAGATTCGGGGCCAAGGCCTTCATCAGCGCCGCAACCCCGGCCATGTGCGGAGCCGCCATCGAGGTGCCCTGCCAAATCACATAATCGTAAACCAGCGTACTGTCCGCGTCGCTGGCGACCGTACTCAAAATCCCATCCGGCTTGCCATCGCCGTTAAGATCGGTCGCGGTGTTGCCGCCGGGCGCAGCGATGTCAATCCACGAACCGAAGTTGGAATAGGGCGCCAGGGTCTTGTCCATAGTCGCCGCGCTCACCGCCAGCACCCCGGAATAGGCGGCGGGATAAAACGGTGCGCTGCTGCGGCTGTTGCCGGCGGCGGCCACGACCACCACGCCAGCGGCACGCGCCTGTTCATAGACCGCCTGTTCCGAGGCTGAACTGCCGGTCGATCCCAGACTCAGGTTGATGACATCGGCGCGGCGCGGCGGCACCGTGCCGGAATCGTTGGGCAGACCTGCGGCATAGCGCACCGCCTGTTCGACGTCGTACAGATCGCCGTTAAACCGGCCAATCACCCGCAGCGGCATCACTTTGGCCCCAAAAGCGACCCCGGCAACGCCCAGCTCATTGTTCGTAGCCGCTGCCACCGTGCCGGTCACATGGGTGCCATGGAACGAGCTGCTGCCATCCGGGTTGCTTCGGTCGCCGACATCGGTAGGATCGGGATCGATCCCATCGCCATCCAGCGCGTTGGCTGGACTGCTGATGAAGTCGTAACCGGCCACCAGTTGGCCTTGCAGGTCGGGATGACTCAACACCACGCCAGTATCGACGACCGCCACGATCACATCAGCGCCGGTGGTCAAATCCCAGGCTTGCGGCAGATTGATCTGCGGATAGTGCCACTGGGTGGCGTAGAACGGGTCGTTAGGCGCCAACAGGGCTTGGCGGCGATAATTGGGCGTGGCGATTTCCACGTCGGGATCCCGGCCCAGGCTCTTGACCATGCACAGCGTGTCCAGCTTGGCCTCAGTGTCCTCGCTGGCGGTCGCGGCGCTGCCCGGCAGCACGGCGGGCAGCGTACAAGCCGTGGTCGCGGCAGACTGAATGCGCTGCCAGTCCTCGACTTTGAGCAGACGATTACGTTCTTCCTCCTCATCCTGACTTTGCGCCGTCAACTTCAGCGACTGAGCGCGAGCGCCGAGGCCATCCGCCGCCAGAGCCGTTGCTTCCC
>JBDHRB010000111.1:0-7140 GCA_039807355.1 Candidatus Competibacteraceae bacterium | reverse complement strand
CGGCGTCTTCCAGCTCATCAACGCCCTCGATCGAGAAACCGGGCAAGTGCGCACCTTTTCCGCCGCCGACCGGCAACTGGCGGAATCGCTGGCTTCCCAGGCGGCGATTGCGCTGACCAATCATCAGTTGATCCAACAACTGAAAAATCTTTTTGAAGCGTTGATCGCGCTGATCAACACCGCCATCGACCATAAATCGCCCTACACCGGCGCCCACTGTCAGCGCGTGCCGGTTCTGACCATGATGATCGCCGAAGCCGCCCAGCGCTCCGAGCGCGGTTCGCTCAAACAATTTCGCCCCACGACCGAAGAACTCTACGAACTCAAGATTGCCGGACTTTTACACGATTGCGGCAAGATCACCACCCCGGTGCATGTGGTGGACAAGGCGACCAAGCTGGAAACCATTTTTGACCGCATCCATCTGATCGACACCCGGTTCGCCGCGCTCGAGCGCGACGCTGAAATTAACCTGCTCAAGGAAAAACTGGCGGCGGCGCAGCGCGGCGACACGGCGGCCCTGCCCGAACTGGAGCGGCGACGGGATCAACAATTAGCAGAGCTGGAAGAAGATCGGGCGTTCATCCGCCATTGCAATATCGGCGGTGAATTTATGGAAGCAGCGGCCCAGGCGCGGATTCAGCGCATTGCCGCCCGGCGCTGGATCGGCGTCGATGGACAGGAGCAGAACTTTTTGTCCGAAGATGAAGTCCGCAATCTGTGCATTAGCCGGGGCACCCTCAACCCCGATGAACGCGCCATTATCGAAGAGCATGTGGCGCTGACCATGCGCATGTTGAATAACCTGCCCTGGCCGACGCCGTTGCGCAACGTGCCTGAATATGCCGGCTGTCATCATGAGCGGCTGGATGGACACGGCTATCACCGGGGGTTGAACGCATCGGCGCTGCCGCTGCCGGCGCGGATTATCTGTCTGGCCGATGTCTTCGAGGCGCTGACCGCCCGCGACCGGCCTTACAAACCGGGGAAAATGCTCAGTGAGGTGCTGACCATTCTTGGACGGATGGTGGAAGATCATCAGATCGACGCTGATTTATTTGACGCCTTCATCCGTCAGGGCGTCTGGCTGGATTATGCCCGCCAGTACTTACTCGCCGATCAGATGGATGCAGTAGACTTGACCCGGATTCCGGGTTATGTCCCCTAACCTTTGCCAACCCTGGCGATCTTGCACTGACCGGGCGCCCTGCTGCTTGAATGGAACGATTTGATCTTCATCAGGCTCAATGCGCCGTCTTCTGGGAAACTGCCGCCATGCGTTACGGATACTTGTGGGTTTTGCTGTTCAGCCTGTTTCTGTGGACGCCGCCTGCGCCCGCCAATCCCTCGGCTGCGGAAGACTTCGTTATTCCATTGCAGAGCGCCGCGCCGCGTTCCGCATCGCGCAGTTCCGACCGGGCGCGCAAGGTTCAGGATCAACTGACCGGGCAACCGGCGCTTCAAGCAAAAACCGCGCAGACCGCCATTGCCGCTGCGATCAGTCAAGGCGCGGCGGGTTGTCAACTGATCCGGTTTGGCGCGGGCTTCGGCTGGGTAGCGACCGGCAGCGCCCCCTATTCAGGGTCGGATAATCCAGTGGCATTGCGCCGCTCGCGGCAGGAAGCCCGCTTCAAGGCGTTCACGGCGGCACGCGATGCGTCTGGCGCTGATCAATCTGGCCGCCAACGATGCGGAGAAGCGGGAACAGGCGCTGCGTATTCTGGCGCGTGGCTTTGTAGCGCACTCCGTCCAGGAGCAAACCGACCCTGGGTTGATCCGCGTCCACCTGGTCGCTACGCCGAAAACCGCTACCCGGCTCACCCGCCCCACCGCCAGCGCCATGGAAAGCCTGTCGCTTCAGGAAGGCTTGCGCCAAAGTCTCGCCGAGATCGAAGCCGGGCTGATTCCATCCATGGGCAACCGGTTGATCGTGGTCAACGCCAGCGGCGAACTGACGCTGATCGGTTACGCCATTAATCGGATCGGTGCGCATCCCGATCCGGCAGCCCAGGATAAGCTGCGCACTGACGCTGAAAAAATCGCCATCGCCCATGCCAGCGAGGCGCTAGTCGGGCTGGCCAGCGGCGATGACAGCGGTTGGCGAAACAGCCTGGACGAAATCAGCCGCAGCGAGACGCAAACCGCCGCCAGTGGCTATGACGATAGCGAGCCAAGCGCCCGCCGCTTCGCGCAAATCCGCGATCTGATCTTGAGCGCGGCCAAGGACGATCCGGGCCTGCAAACCTTGCGCGAGGGCAACTTGCCAACTGCGGCGGCGATCAAGCGGTTCAGCGGCGAAGGCGCTGTAATCGTTGCGGTCATCTACACCCCGACTGTTAGAAAGCCGCTGGCCCCGCCGCCAGCTTTGATCAGCGAACCGCCAGCGTCACCGCCGCCCTCGGCGCTTGCACCATCCGAAGCTCCGCCCGCGCCGCCTGAATCCCCTGCAACGCCATCCGCGCCGCCACTGGCATCGCCCACTGCGCCGCTTCCATCCGCGCCGTCAGAACCCCCTGCAACTCCATCTGCGCCGGCGCATTAGCACTGGCAAGCGGGACAGTAATAGGTTGAGCGCTGTCCAAGTCGGCAGCGCTCAATCAACCCGCCGCATACCCGGCAAGGCTGCCGGTCGCGGTCATAGACATTGAATTGCTGCTGGAAATAACCGGGTTTGCCGTCACCGCCGACGAAATCGCGCAAGGTAGAGCCGCCCTGACGAATCGCCTCGCGCAGAATCGTCTGAATCGCCACCGCCAACCGTTGATATTCCGCCAGGCTAACCTGCCCGGCTGGGCGCTGTGGAGCGATTCCGGCGGCGAACAACGCTTCGCTGGCGTAGATGTTGCCCACCCCAACCACGACATGCTGATCCATGATGAACGGCTTAACCGCCAGCGTTCGGCTCTGCGCCTGTTGATGCAGCCAGGCCCCGCAGAACGCCGCATCAAACGGCTCCAGACCCAGGGTCGCCAGCAGCGGGTGCTGTTCCGGCGGCTCCGCCGTCCACAACACCGCGCCAAAGCGCCGGCTGTCGTTAAAACGCAAGCCGCTTCCGTTGGACAAGCGCACTTCAACATGATCGTGCTTCTCCATCGGCGCATCCGCCGGCAGAATGCGCAACCGGCCAGTCATGCCCAAATGAAAGATCGCCGCGCCGCGCTCGGTGCGCAGCAACAGATATTTGGCGCGTCGGTCAACACGCTGAATGGTCTGCCCCGGCCAGACCGTCGCCAAATCTTCCGACACCGGCCAACGTAACCGGGGTTGCCGGACCAGGACCTGAGTCACGGTTTGACCGGTCACCTGCGGCGCAATCCCGCAACGAACCGTTTCTACTTCAGGCAACTCAGGCATCATTCCCCCTTAGTGAGCGGCGCGGCGGAGGTTTCGAGCAACGGGGCGAGAAAACCCGCCGCTGCGCTGTTCAGCAGCGGATACAGGCGATCCGGGCACAGATGCACGGTCGCGCCGACTTGCAGATAACGCAGACCATCAACCGGGGCGGTCGCGCCAAACGCCATTTCCTGATCATTCAAGCGCAAGCGCAGACTGGGCGGATCGAGACGCAGCACTGAACGCTCCAGTTCCGTCGCTGGATAGCGCCGGGGACAGCGCAGAGCGGCGACCTCCAGCACCCGATTAATTAACACCGGATTGGCCCAACCGTAATGCGGCGCGGTCATCCGCCAACGCCCCTCCTGCCGTTCAAACTTCAGGGCTTCGCGCTCGGTGCGCAACACCTCGATCCGTGCAATCTGCTCCGGGGCGAGCGCCAGTAACGGCGCGACTGGCGCTTTCTGCTCCGGTTCCCACAACGCCAGCGCGGCCAATCCCGCCACCGCGCCGAACAAGCCCAGATTGATCCAACGCCGCTGCATCAGGGCATCCATGGTCAATGCCGCCGCCAACGCCAAATCAACCCGGCACAGGTTAGGAATCCTCCGGGCAAAATCAGCAGAAACAGCGCCGCCAGTCCGGCTAGCGCGCCTTGCGACAGATTCAGGCGCGGATCAGCGAGAGTTCTCGATGGAATGACGATCAAGGCTTCATCCCAGGCCAGCCAGTTCAGGCTATTCAAGCCCAACTCCAGATTGGCTCCATTGCCCAAATAGGTATTGGAGAGAAAATCGCTATCCCCGATCACCACTACCCGTTGCTGGGCCGTGTCGGCAGCGCCGGGTTTGGGCCGCGACAGGGCGACCCCCACCGTCAGCGGCCCAACCTGTTCAGCCGCGTCGGCATTCAACTGGAGCGGAGCGTCCAGCGCCCCGGTTTCGCTCCAACTCGACGACGCGCTTTCCAGCAAGGAGGTCGCTCGCCATTCCGCAACCGGCTGTATCTCCAGCGCCACCGCCTGCGGCAGCAAAGCTGGAGAACGCAGCGCGGCGCTGATCGGATGCGGCGCGTAATCGACGATGGGAATAAAGCTGGGATGATGAATGCCCAAGCGCGGCGCATTGGCGTCCACAATCACTCCGGGCCGCACGCTCAGGCCGAGCAGCGCCGCCAACGCCGGCAACCGCAACGGATCGCCCGGTTCCAGCGTCCACAACAGGTTGCCGCCCCGCCGTACATAATCCAGCACCGCCTGCGCCGCCGCCGGGGTCAGCGGCGTTTGCGGACTGGCAATGACCAGCGCCGCCGTTTCCGGCGGAACCGGGGTCTCTGCGTCCAAACTGAGCGAACGCATCTGAACACCCAGGTTCTCCAGTTCCCGCCCAAACTGGCCCCAGTCATGGTTGGCGACGCCCTGCGGTTTGCGCTCGCCGTGACCGTCCAGAAACACCACCAGCCGATTCTGCGGGCGACTCAGGCGTTGCAAGGTCTGGGTCAGCGCCTGTTCGCCGGGCTGTTGCAGTTTCTCGCCGCGCCCGCCGTATTCGACATACAGCTCACCCTCTGCGCGAATGTCAAGCTGCCGCGCCTGCGCCGGCCATAGATCAGGATTGACAAAATTCAGGGTGATGTCCGGTTGATGGCGCTGATAACGCTCGACCAAACGCCGAATGCTTTCCCGCATCGGCGAGCGCTCGCGGACGTAGGCGGTGATGCGTATCGGTTGATCGAGCCGCGCCAACAGCGCCTGACTGGCTGCCGACAGGGTATGACGCCCGCTAGCGGTCCAATCCAGGCGAATCGGATAGCGGATGCTCAACCCGGCCAAGAGGATCAACAGCGCGCCAAACAGCAGCAGAAACAGCATCTGTTGAAGCCATAATCGCCGCCGGGTAGAGAGATCGAGACGCATGATTCAATCCCGCAAGCGCCAATCATCCAGTCGGCGCATCGTCAGGCCCAAAAACGCCGCGATGAACAGCAGGTAGTAGGTCAAATCGGCGCTGTTGAACAAGCCCAGCAGAAAAGCATCGTAATGGCGGCGCAACGATAGATAGCCGAACAGCTCGCTCGACGCCGCGCCCGCCGCGTCGATCATCCACAGTCCGAGCAATAATCCGAGCGTGGCCAGCGCCGCCCCTGCTGGCTGCGCGGTACACGCTGACAGATAGAGGCCCGCCGCTACCGCCGCCGCGGTGAGCAAACTCAGGCCGAGCAGACCCGCCAGCAATTTGCCGACATCCAGGGTCGCGCCCAGCGCCAACGACGCCGGCATCAACGCAATCAGCGCAATCACGATCAGCAGAAAGCCCAGCACGCCAAAATATTTGCCCAGAACGATTTGCATCATCGTCACCGGTGCGGACAGCAGCAGATCGAAAACCCCGCTGCGGCGCTCTTCGCTGAACACGCGCATGGTCAACAACGGAACCAGCAGCAACAATACCCAAGCCGCCACCCGCAGCAGCGGCGCCGCCACCAAGTCGGTGACGCCCGGCGCATGGTCCAGACCGGCCAATCGTCCCTGTAACGCCTGAAAGTCTTCCACCAGCCAGAGAAATATCCAGGCCAGCAACGCTTGAACCACCGCCAACAATGTCCAGGCCAGCGGCGACAATAACAGGCGGCGCAACTCGCGCCAGGCGATCAGGGCGATCAATCGACCCTCTCAGGTTCCAAAAGGCACTCAATAAAGATTTGTTCCAGACTGGTTTGCTCAGGGGTCAGCTCGCACAGTCCCCAGCCTTCGGCGCTGGCCTGTTCGAGCAGTGTCTGATACAGCGCCGCGCCGGCGGCGTGATCCAGGCGAAAGCGTCCTTCCGGCAATACCTCAACACGCTCTACCCCAGGCAATTGCGCTAAACGCGCCAGCGGCGGCGGCTGGCGCAGGCCGATGCGCAACCGGGTCGATGGGCGCTGCTGTTGCAAATCCGCCAGGGAACGGGCATAGACCAGTCGTCCAGCACGCATGATCTGCACATCGGTGCAAATCGCCTGGATTTCCGAAAGCCGGTGCGAGGAGAGCAGTATCCCGCGATCCGCGCCCAGTTCGCGGATCAAGCCCTGAATCTCGCGTGACTGGAGCGGATCCAGACCGGAAGTCGGCTCATCCAGCACCACCACAGCGGGATTATGCAAGACCGCCTGGGCAATCCCGACCCGCTGCTGGTAGCCCTTGGATAAATGACCGATCAAGCGGCGACTGACATCGCTCAATCCGCAGCGCTCTTTAATATCGGTAACGGCCTGGCGGCGGGCGGCGCGGCTCAGTCCATGCAGACCGGCGCTATAGTGCAATTGCTCATCAACGGTCAGCTCCTGATAAACCGGCGGTCGCTCCGGCAAATAGCCCAGCCCCCGTTTGGCTTGAATCGGCTGGTCGAGCAAATCAACGCCGTTGATGACAATCCGCCCAGCATCCGGTGCCAGCACCCCGGCCAGCATCCGCAATGTGGTGGATTTGCCCGCGCCATTCGCTCCCAGGAATCCCAACGTCTGTCCGCGCCGCAGCGTAAAACTGACCTGATCAACCGCCCGGATTGCCCCATAACAGCGGGTGAGTTGCTCGATCTGCGCCAAAACCTCAGCCATGCTGATTTAGCCTGGTGTTGACCGGCCAGAAACAGCATTATAGAAACACGGATCGCCGATCCTGTTGAACTTTGATAACACTGACGCCATGGACAAAAACACCGAATCTTCTCCCCTCGTCGAAACCGATTCCACCGAAGGACTTAATATTAATGAAAGCGAAGAGCCTCTGATCCATTGGCTGAATCTGGTCATCCGTTTTTGTGTGCGCAT
>JBDHRB010000110.1:0-7249 GCA_039807355.1 Candidatus Competibacteraceae bacterium | reverse complement strand
GCAATTCGGCGTTGACCCAGTAAACCCCCCGCCGCTGACGCCTCCTCCGGTAAACCAACCGGCCTGCGCCGCGCCGCTGCCAAAACCGACCAGTAACAGCATGGCCAGCAACAAAAATCCAATGTGCCCTTTCAACCCATTTATCAACGATCGCATGGCCTTCACTCCCCGCGATACAACGTTATTCTCGAAATAACCCTTAACGATCCGCCACCGTGCCTTCTTTCAAAATCTGCGGCGTGACGAAAATCAGCAACTCGCGCTTGATCGTGCTATTGGTGTTGCTTTGGAACAGATAGCCCAGCAAGGGAATATCACCCAGTAACGGCACTTTATCAGTGCCTTTCTGCGTGTTCTGCTCGACTACGCCGCCCAGCACCACGGTTTCGCCATTGTTCACCAGCACCTGGGTTTCTACGCCGCGCTTGTCAATTGAAGGCACCGATCCGCCGGTCGCCTGTTGCACGTTCACCCCGACATCATCCTTGGTCACCTTTAAATCCATCCGCACCCGATCATCCGGGGTAATTTGCGGCGTAACTTCCAGCTTGAGCAGCGCATCCTTAAATTCGGTATTGGCTTTGCCGTTATCATCCACCACCGTGTAAGGAATCTGCCGGCCTTGTTCAATAGTGGCTTTCTTTAAATCCGCGGTTACCACCCGAGGATTGGACAGCACTTCGCCCTTACCTTCCTTCTGCAACGCAGACAATTCCAAATCCACCAGATAATCCGCGCCGAGGATCGCCAAAGCCACTCGCGCCGGCGTGCCGCCAAGCGCCGCCCCAGCCGGGAAATTTACGCCGAGTCGATCCCCCAAAGCTGGCACCGTAACCGGAAACGGCTGTCCGGTGGTCGTCAAATTGTTGATGGCGCTGTTCACCATCGTATTGGTGCCACTCAAACCGCCGCTGATCGTATTCAAACGATCTCCGGTCTGACTCACTCCAGACACGCCAAAACGCACGCCAATGTCACGAGCGAAATCATCGCTGGCGATCACGATGCGCGAATCAATCATCACTTGCCGGGTCGCTTTATCAAGCTGGGTGATCAGTTCCCGAATTTCCGCCAGCTTTTCCGGGATGTCCTTAACAATCAGCGTATTGGTTTGATCGTAAGCTTCCACGGTGCCGCGTGGCGATAAAATGCTCTGCTGTTGATCCTTTTCTCCGGTCTTTCTCTTCAGCAGTTCCGCCAGATCCTTAGCCTTAGCGTAATTGATCTGGATAATTTCTGTCCGCAACGGCACCAGTTCTTCCACGGTCTTGCGCGATTCCAGATCCAGTTTTTCCCGTGCGGCAATTTCTTCGGTTGGCGCAATAAAAATCACATTGCCATTTTGACGCATCGCCAATCCCTTGGTGCGCATAATAATATCCAGCGCCTGATCCCACGGCACATTTTGCAAGCGCAGGGTTAAATTGCCCTTGACGGTATCGCTAACCACGATATTCAAGCCGGTGAAATCAGCGAGAATTTGCAGAATCGCCCGCACCTCGATGTCCTGGAAATTCAAGGACAGCAGATCGCCTTTATATTTTTTCTTCGACGGATCAAACTGCGCTTCCTTATCCTCTTCCTCCGTCGTTTTCTGCGGCGGACGCACTTCGATCACATATAAATCATTGGCCTGATAAGCCAGATATTCAAACGGCGGATTCGGCTGAATGTTGAGCCGGGCGCTGCCGCCCTGGTTCAATGCTTCAACGGTGGTCACCGGCGTGGCGAAATCGGTTACATCCAGACGGCGCTGCTGACCCTTGGGGAAAGTCGCGCCCTGAAAATCCGCCAGAATCCGGTTGCCTTCCTGACGCACGTCGGCGGCGATATTCGGATTGGACAGCTTGACAGTAATGATCCCCTGCCCAGTCGGCCCGCGCTTGAAACTGACATCGCTGACACTGCGCGGCGTGGTCGGCGCTGGCGCTTCGCTGCGTTTCGGCGCGGAAGCCGCCACCGACCCGCTGGGGCTGGGCGCGGGAGTTTTCTTCGCCGAAGTGCCGGCGCTTTCCAGGGTCAACAATACCGAATCACCCTGCACATCGACCCGATACGGCACCAGCCGCGCCAGATTCAGCGACGCCCGGGTGCGATCCGCGCCTTCCAGCACGCTGATCTTGTCGGCCACCCCAACATTGATCGCCTGCTGCCGGGTGGCCAAGCCATTCCGCGTCCCCAGAAAGTCCAGGACAATCCGCGCCGGCTCATTGATGGTGAAGCTGCTCGGCGGCCCTTCCGGGCGCTCCGACAGCCGGAAACGCAACTGCAAGCGATTGCCCGCCAACGGGCTGATGTCTACCGCCTGCAAAATCGGCTGCCGTTCGCTCTCCGCTGCAAACGCCGCCGTCCCCCCTGCCGCCAGCCATATCATGGCCCAAATCCAACTCCATGCCGCCCAGCGCAGCCGACTCCCCCCGCCTGACCGCCAGCCGCATTGATCTTCGTTTCTGGCACTGTTCGTCATGACACCCCCCCTCTTGATCACTGCGTCAGCGACAGAAACGCTTCCCGTTCCTGCCAGCGCCCAGGCCCATCTGGTACGATTTCTTTCAGATCAATTCGCTGTTCGCTGATATTAATGATCTTGCCGTGATTGTTACCCAGGTAATTATTCTTCTGCACCCGATGCACCACCCCGTCCGGCGCCAAAACCAGCGCCCATAAGTCAAGGCCGCCGCGCACGCGCACCGTCCCCATCATTTTCAGCGAGCCGAGCGAATATTTTTCCAGTTCTTCCCGCACCCGGTTCGGGTCCGGACGCACCCCGGTATAACCGCTGCCCGGAGTCATCGCCACATCCTGGGTTGTCAGCAGCTCTTCTTCCTGAGCAAACGGCGATACCACGAACGGGTCTTTCAAACCCTGCGCAGTGTAGGCAAACGGTTCATACGGTTTGATTTCCGGCGGCGGGTCCGGCTTCCTCACCGGAGTAGTGCGCCGGGTGGTCTCGACGAACTCGCGCAGATCATTCATGTTCTGCTCGGCGCACCCGACCAGGGCAGCGCACAATACAGCCAGAACAACCCCCTTCAGCCCCTCTGCGGTTGGCCGGGAACCGTCATCTATCAACAATGGTGCGTTCATGGCTTGGCCGCCCCTTTGCCCTGCTGCGGGGCGGGCTTGGCCGGCGCACTGGCTTCATCCATGTAGCGGTAAGTTTGCAAGGTCGCCTGAATATTCACCGGCTCGGCATTGCCCTTTTGCCCGGCCTTGGCGCCGCCAGCCGTAGTCAGGGTTACGTTTTCCAGAGTGACGATCCGCGACAGCGCCGCAACGCCACTGACAAATGCGCCGAACTGATGATAGGTGGCCTTGGCCTTGATGGTGATCGGCTTGGCCGCATAAAAATCCCGAGGTTGTTCGGCCTCGGGCTTGAAGAGTTCAAATTCCAGACCATTCTTCTTGCCGGTATTCGACACGTCATCGAGCAAATCCGGCATTTCCGTGCCGGTCGGCAGTTGCCGCAGCATGATCCCCAAATCCGCTTCCATCTGCGCCAACTGCGCCCGAAACGCCTCAAGATTGGCCGCCACCCGCTGCTTCTCGACGAATTCTTGACGCAGCTTCTGCTCTTCGTTGGTCACCGTCTCCAACTCCAGAAGCTGATCGCTGATGAAAAAATAATATCCAGCGCCGATCACCGCCGCCATGACGATCACCGCCAAGGTCAGCTTGCCGGCAAGCGGCCAATCGCCCGCTTCTTGCAGGTTGATGTCGCTCAGGTTGATTTCGGACAGATTCATGTCTTCCTTCCCCCGCCTTCCTGATCCGCCTCCAGCTTGAGCGGAATATTCAGCTCAAACACTCGCGCCTGCACATTGTTGACATCCTTGGTCTGGATGATCTGCAACACCGGCTCGCCAAACAGCCCCGAAGTTTTCACCTCGCGCATGAACTCGGAAATAATCAGGTCAGAACGGGCGGTGCCGCTGAGCTTGACCTGGTTACCCTCGACATTGAACGCGGTCAGGAAAATATCTTCAGGAATTAACCGCACCAGTTCATCGAGCATCCGCACTTTGCCTGGCCGGCTGGCCTGCAATTTTTGAATGACATTAATGCGGTCGATCAGCCGATTTTTGGTTTTTTGCAGTTCGGCCAGTTCTTCAGCGGCTTTCTTCAGCCGGGCGATCTCGCCGCGCAGATATTCATTGCGCTGCTGCTGAAACTCAATCCGCGAGGCGATGTCGCTCTGCGCCAGATAGGTCAGGCCCATCGCCAGCAGCGCCGCCGCCACCAGCATACCGATCAGGTCGCGTTGACGCTCGGCGCGCCGTGCATCACGCCAGGGCAATAAGTTGATGCGCGTCATGCGTCGAAACTCCTCAAGGCCAGTCCGCCAGCCACCGCCAGCAACGGCGCATCGCGCAGCAGGGCGCTGCTGTTGACCCGAGCGGCGCTGCCCATGTTTCTAAACGGATTGCCCGTCATCGTTGCAATCCCCAGCACATCCGCCACGACCCGGTCCAGCCCCGGCAGCATCGCCCCGCCGCCGATCAGCACCAGATTGTCCACAGTATAGCGGCCAGAAACGAAATGATCGGAGGAAAAGAAAAACTGTAACGCATGGCCGATCTGTTCAGCCAATGTCTGCTTGAACGGGTCGAGCAGGGTTTCCGCGTAATCGTCCGCCACTTGTTGGGTGCGCTTGGCGCGTTCGGCCTGTTCACGCGATAAGCCATAGCTCTCGGCGATGCGCAGGGTGAGCTGGTCACAGCCAAACCCCTGCTCGCGGCTGAAAATGATCTGATCTTCCTGGAGAATGTATAAATTGGTGATGGAAGCGCCGATGTCCACCAGCGCGGTCAAACTATCGCGGGCCTTGGCCAGACTGATCCCGTCGCCAGAGCCGCTGCTGCGCGACAGGCTGTCCATCACCAGGCGAAAGGCGTTCTCCAGGGCGTAGGCTTCCACATCGACTACCGTTGGAATCAACCCGGCTTCCTTGAGCGCCGCTTCACGGGTATCGACGTTCTCCTTGCGGGTCGCCACCAGTAAAACATCCTGTTGTTCGGCGCTGACCCGGGACGGGCCTTTGGCCTGAAAATCCAAATAGATTTCTTCGATGGGATACGGAATATACTGCGCGGCTTCAATCGAGATGTTGGTCTCGATGTCATTTTCCTTGAATTCAGCCGGCATTGGCACGGTGCGGTTGATGACGCTGGAAGTCGGCACCGCCACCGCCGCCCGGCGGGTGCGGCTCCCGGCATTGCGACAGGCCCGCTTGATCACTTCACCGACCGCTTCCGGATCGAGCGGATTGCGGTCTTCCATCATCCCCTCGCCGAGCGGTTCAATCGCGAACGCCTCAACCCGGAAACGCGACCCGGAGCGGCTCAATTCCACCACCTTGACCGCCGAGGGACTGATATCGACCCCCAACATGGGTTCTTTACGCTTGAACAAAGCCAAGATACGCTCCCTCCCCGATCAGAATGGACGAATCAAACCTGGATGGCGACGCCCATGACTATAGCAAACCCTCCGGCTCCCCATTGGGGAATCACTCCGGCTGGCCCCTTGTTTTGCCCTGACGCTCCTGGAGTCCACCGATGTCGCACCGTGACGCCCCCCGCCTGAGAATCCTGCTCGCCCAGGAATGCGCCCGGCTGATCGCCGAGGAAGGCATGGCGGATTTCCGCGCCGCCAAACGCAAAGCAGCGTTGCGCCTGGCGATTGCTGATAAAAGTCTGCTGCCGGATAACCGGGAAATCGAACAGGCGCTGTTCGATTATCAACGGCTGTTTCAGGCTGACCGCCAACCGCAGCGTTTGCGTGCGCTGCGCGAGGCCGCCCTGGAAGCGATGCGCTTGCTGGCGCGCTTTCGACCGAAGCTGGTGGGCGCAGTCCTCAGCGGGGCCGCCGGCCCCAATACGCCCATTCAACTGCATGTATTCGCCGATGCCCCACAGGAAGTGGCGCTGTTTTTGTTGGAGCTGCGCATTCCTTTTGACGCCGGCGAGCGCCGCTTGCGCCTGGGCAACGGCGATCAGGCTTGCCTGCCGGTGTTTCGGTTCAACGCCGGAGCGCATGAGCTTGATCTCACCGTTTTTGCGCCGCTCGCGGAACGAGAAGCGCCGCGCAGCCCGGTCGATGGCCGGCCCATGCGCCGGGCCGGGTCAGCGGAAATTCAAGCCTTGCTGGCCGAGCATCCGCAACCTTGAGCATCCGTTTCACGCTGCTGCTGAGGGGTGTTGGGGATGGGTCTCGATAAAATGCTTGAGTACCAGCTTCAATTGCAGAACCTTCTGCTGATGTCCGCGCCGCCGCTCTTCCTCAATGTCATCAAGAATAATGCGCTTGATCATCGGCACGCCCTCTTCGGTATGCACCAGATAGCTACCCATTTCCAAAGCGGCGATCTCCGGCAAACGCTCATGCTCCGCAATGGCCTCGATCTCGTCCTCAGTCAGGTCGCTCAACTCCACGCAATCTTGATACGATAACATGACATTTTCTCCCGAGTGGCTGAACCGCTTGTCGATCTTTTTGAAGACGCGCCAACCCGCCGGCTGGCGCGTTCCTCCTTAGGCTTGCCGGGTAAGGTTAAACCCGGTAATCCCTCCAGACAAGTGTGACAGCTTGCTGTCCCTGACAACCTTGAAAATTCAACAAGGATTCTGATCAGGCGCAGCGCCATGATCGCTAAAAATAACAACGTGCAAGAGCGTAGAGATGGCTCAGGGACGCAGAATCGCCAGCCGGCTTTGGCGATACGCCGCTGTGTTGCGCCGCCGGTCTGGCAACGATCCAAGCCGCATTGCGCCGGCTTTTGCGCTTTTCCGTAAATCTATAGCGCAATTTATTCGAGCGGATCAGGAACAGACGAAATTCCCGCACCGGGCAATCCCAAGGCTAGACCGGAGCGAATCACCCCGCTGACATCTGATCGTTTAACAAGATTTTCCCTGACGCCAGTCGGGGTTTCTCCTTATTTACGATTGAGGAAGTGACTGGCTATCTTTATTCGATCAGTTTATCGCGTTTAAGCGCTGCTCCTCGGAATCAACAGGCCATCGGCGCGGCCCATTTGCGAAATCCGCCCAGTGTGTCTGATTTCTGCGCAATCCGGGTAAGCCGCGAAAATCACGGAGAATTAACATCCACCACAGGATCGAGGGTCGGTCCGCCACCGTCCGACCAAAGCGCGTAGGGCGCGTGCTTTAACAACAACAAGCACACTCGATAACCCCATAAACACCATCTCCTTGGTCTTCGCGGCTTACCCTTCCTTAATTAACGC
>JBDHRB010000109.1:0-7263 GCA_039807355.1 Candidatus Competibacteraceae bacterium | reverse complement strand
CTCGGCGATGTCGCCCATGCCCAGATTGGTCGAATAGTCCTTGACCGCTGGTGAGACTGGAATCAGGTCCGCCGGGCGGATTTCCTTGAACAGCGCCAGCTTCTCGCTCAACGATTTGGCCTTGCTGGAATGGATCAGCGCCCGCGACAGTTTTTTCGAGGTTTGAATCGGCAGCACCGAGGTCGAATCGCAGCCGCCGGCCAGGCCGATTTCGATGTCGCCGAGTAGAATCGCCTGAGCGATCTCCACCGCCGATTGAAAACTGGTGGCGCAGGCGCGGGTGACGGTGTAGGCGTCGGTGCGCGGATTCATCCCGGCGCCGAGCAGCACTTCACGGGCGACGTTGGGCGCTTCCGGGATCAGCCCGACGCAGCCGTAAACCATCCGTTCGATCAGCGCCAGGTCCAGGTCCAGCCGACTGAGCAATTCATGGGTGACCATCACGCCGAGGTCGATGGCGTTCAAGTCTTTATAGGCGGTCAGTTGCCGGGCGAACGGCGTGCGCAGACCGGCAATAATGGCGACGCGCTCGCCGGGGGTGTGCATGGAATTCACGGTAGCCATGGCGGTTTCCTTTGGTTCCGGGACAGTTATTGACCGTACAGTTCAGCAAAGATTTATCTGCTTGGCTTGTATGATATGGCGAGATTGCCACGAAGGATTGGCAAGCGATCTGCAAGTATTGCGCTGTTTTACCCGTCTCAATTGTTGAGATCGGTTACACTGTCCCAGCAATAAATAAACTGTATTAATTTGAGTAGCGAGGTCATGACCGATGAAGACTAAAAGCCTTGCCTTGTCGATGTTGTGGGTTGTCCTGTCGGCAATTCCCCAACTCAGTCAGGCGGATGAACGGGCGGTGATGCAGGGCATCATGGATGTGATGCGGACCATGCAGCAATCGGGTGGCCGTGACGATCCACGCGGTAGGGCGATGCAGGACATGTTTGACGACGCGATGGGTGACCGTGGAGATCGGCGCGGCGGGCGCGGCGAATCGCAACGTCGGGGGCGGGGTTATGACGATGATGATCGTCCCAGCCGGCGCGGTGAATCGCGGCGCCGGAACTGGGATGACGACCATCCCAGCCGACGCGGCGAATCGCAACGTCGGGGGCGGGACTATGATGATGATGACCGTTCCAGTCGGCGCGGCGAATCGCAACGTCGGGGGCGGGACTATGATGATGATGACCGTTCCAGTCGGCGCGGCGAATCGCAACGTCGGGGGCGGGACTATGATGATGATGACCGTCCCAGTCGGCGGTTAGGTGGGCAGGGTGCGCAGCCCAGCAAGCCGCGTTATGGCGAGGGCGCGGCTCCAGGCGGTCGGCAAGGCGGCGGCGCGGCTTCAGGCGGTCGGCAAGGCGGTGGAGCGGCTTCAGGCGGTCGGCAAGGCGGCGGAGCGGCTTCAGGTGGCGGAGCGGCTTCAGGCGGCGGTCGGCAAGGCGGTTTAACGATTCCCGTGTATGGCGGTCGGCAACGCCCTGACCAGAATTGAGAGTTGACAAAAATCCGTCGCTGGACGGATTTTTTTCGGGGTTTAATTAAACACTGTTCAAGTAAAAACTTTCCCACTATACTCAAATGGTTCTCGATCCCGTGATGACGACCTGGAGGCATCCCATGGCGAGTTTATTCAAGCGTATCAGCGATGTACTCACCGCCAATCTCAACGATCTGGTGGATCGGGTTGAAGACCCGGAGCGGATGATCAAGCAGCTCATCCGCGAAATGGAGGAGAACGTCAACAGCGCCCGTGAAGGCGTAATCGACGCGCTGGCCAGTGAGAAGCAGTTGGCCAAGGAATTGGAGCATCAGCGTCGGCAAGCCGAGGAATGGCGCGAACGGGCGCGGCGGGCGCTGGAAAATGGTAATGAGACCTTGGCGCGGGAGGCGTTGCTGCGCAAGAAGGAACACGACGATCTGGCTAATAACCTGCAAAACTCTTGGCAATCGGCCCAGCGCACCAGCGAACGACTCAAGGCGCAGTTGCGGGCGCTGGAAGGAAAACTAGAAGAAGCGCGGCTGAAAAAGGGCAGTCTGGTAGCGCGGCAACGGGCGGCTCAGGCCCGTGAGCAAATGGATCGGGTGAGCGACCGCTTTCAGGCCGGGCTGGATTTGAACCATTCGTTCGACCGGATGGCTGGCAAGGTCGATGAAATGGAGGCGCGGATGGAGGCGCGAGCGGAACTGTATGGCGAGTACAGCCATGTGGAAAAGGAATGCCTGAAGATGGAAGTGGACGCCGAGGTTGAGCAGGAACTGATGGCGCTCCGTCAGGAAGTGCGCAAGCAGGCGGGCAGTCCCGGTTAAGCCTTCACCGTAGAATCCGGCGCTTTGCAGGGGGTAGGTGATGGACTGGACCATGCTGATGGTGCTGGCCGGGCTGTGGCTGGCCTCGCCGATTGTGCTGTTGATCGCCTTGGTGGTTTCCCGCCATCAGCTTGCAGAGGCGCGGCGTCAGGCGGCGGCCTGGGAACGATTGGCGCGTTCGCAGGAGGTGCCAGCCTGGCAAACGCCGGTTGCGCCGACTCCCGTTGTTCCGGTGCAGCGGGAGCAAGAATCGGAGAGCTGGGTAGCGCCGCCGCCTGCGCTGACGCTCGCTCCCCGCGCAGAAGACGGCTGGAGTGATCGCGTAGTTACGGCATCCCGGTCTGCGCCCATCGCAGCGGCGGATGCAGATAGCTCGCCGGATCATGACTGGCGACCGGCGGAGCCGGGGCCTTTGGAACGGGTGTTGCGGGCCGCATCCGGCTGGCCGAAGTTGATTGCGCCATTTTTGGCGCAGAACATCGGCTGGTTTGTCGGCGGTTTCTGCTTCGTCGCTGGGGCGCTGTTCTTGGTAGCGAATACTTCAGGCTTTCTCAACGCCTTGGTGGTATGGGGCAGTCTGATCGGCGCGACGGTTTTTCTGATTTGGGCGGGCTACCAATTTCGCCGGCAGCGCCCGGAACTGGTCGCCGCCAGCAGCGTGCTGTTGATCTTGGGATTGATGTTAGGGCCGCTGGATTTAGCAGTTGCGGTTCGCCTGTTCGCGGCCAGCGGCGATGACCGATTGTTGCTCTCGATCAGCGTGGTGCTGGCGGTGTTGACCCTGGCGGGGTTTGCCGGAATCGCCGGACTGACCAGCGCCTTGATCGACCGGGCGTTGTCACGACGCTACCCGATCGTGTTGACGGTGCTGGCCGGTCTGCAACTGGCCGCGCCGTTGGCAACGATCTTCCCGAATTGGCCGGCGCTGGCGGTTTGGCATGGCCTTTTACTGATCTTGCTGGGCGTCAGTCTGCGCCGCTTTACCGGGGAATGGTTGCGGCAAATCTTTGTGGATCGGCGCAGCGCCAGCGTTTTCGCTGCCGGAATGCTGGTGTACGCGGCAACCGTGTCTTTTGTGCATCTGGCCTGGATTTGGCCGGAATCTTTGCCCATCGGTTATGCCGGGCCGTTCCTGATGGCGTTATGCCTGCTGCTGTTTCCAGTGGATGCGGCGCTTCGGGAATGGGTCCACCGATACGCCTTCCTGTCCCGTTTCAGCTTTGCCTTGTACGGCTTGTCAGTGGTGGCGATTGCCGTTGCTGCGCCGTCTACGCCTGCTGCGCTGTTGACGCTGACCCTGGGCGCGGGACTGTACGGCTGGATGACCTGGCGTTATCTGACTTGGCTCCCGCTGTATTTGTTATTGGGCTGCGTAGCGGGACTGTATGGCTATGCGGTGCTGCAATGGCAGCCGCCCGCTGGGCATTTATTAGCCAGTGTGCCCGGATTGCTGGCGCTATTGGCGCTGGGCTATTGGATGAACGCCCGCTCGCCGATGATCGCCCGGCAATGTTGGCTGATTTGCGGATTGCTGCTGATCGGGCTAACCGGCTGGAGCCTGTTTTGGTCCACGCCGGGAATGCTCAGTTTCGCCACGGCAACGACGGCGGCGCTGCTCGGTTATGGCGCACTGCGGGCGATGCAAACCTTGCCGGATGCCGATGACCGCTGGACGGTCTGGAGTGAAATCTGGCTGATGACGCTGGCGGCGGTCGCGGTCGCCTATGCGCCGAATTGGACGCCGTTCGACTGGGCGATGCAGACCGCCTTTGGTTGGCTGACGCTGGCGGCGTTATGGAGCGGTTTGAGTTTACAGGGTCAGCGTCAGTCATCGAACCGGCCCGGCGCGTGGGTGAACGGCGCGGTGTTGATGATCGGCGCGGCGCTGACCTTGGCGGTGACGAATCAATGGCCGCCGGCCTTCGGGGCGTGGCCATGGCTGGGGTTGCTGACCTGCGTCGGCGCATTGCTGCTGTGGTTGAGTTTGGGTTTGCGCCGCCAGTCGCTGTTTTATGGCGCATTGGCGGTGGCCGCCGCGCTGGGAATTTCGATCAAACACGGCTATTTCCCCGGCCCCGGTTCTGGCGTCGCCGAGTTCATTCTGGTTGTGGCGCTGTGGATATTGCTTTGGCGATTGCAGGGGTGGATGGAACGGCGCGAGGCGTTGTTGGCGGAGCTGAATGAAACAGCGGCTCCCAGTCTGGCCGAGCTGATTCGCGCCCCGCTGCAACAGGCGATGGGTTTGTTGTGGGCGGTCGGCTTTGTTCATCTCAGTGTGCGACTGCTGGACGGGAACCCATCGCCGGTCTGGCCGTGGTCGGCGGCACTGGGGACGATCAGCAGCGTGTTACTGATCGGCTCTTTTCATCAATACCGCTGGATGGCGCTGCCGATGCTGCTAGGGCTGGCCGGAGTGTTGGTTGAACTGGCGGATTGGGGATATTCGTTGCCGTGGCTGGGGACGGCGGCAGGTTTGTATGCGCTGTTGCTTTGGCGCTTCGGCGTGGCGGTGCTGCATCAGCCGATCACCGGGCCAGTGGCGCGGGCGTTGCGATTCGCCAGCGGGGCGGGCGCTCGCCAGCAAGTCGAAAACAGTCTGCACGGTTGCGCGTTGCTGATCGCCGCTGGCCCGTTAGTTCTCAGCCCGGCGCTGGCCGTGCTGGGTGAACCGGCGGCGGCGCTGTGGCCGATGCTGGGGGTCAGCGGCGCGGTTTTCATCCTGACCGGCTGGCGTTACCGCACGGAAATTCATGGCTGGCTGACCTTGATGGCGCTGACTTTGGGCGTCGGCTTGGCCGGGTTTGCGTCGGCAACGCTGGAACATCTGCTGTTCGGCCAGCCGGTGAGCAGCGCCGGATTAAGCTTGGGTATGGCGCTGGTCGCGGCGGGTCTGGAATCGGAACGGGCGGCGGCGCTGGCCTGGTTGCGTCGCCCGTTATGGATGGTCAGCGCAGTGTTGTATGGCTTGGCGCTGGCGGGCGCATGGTGGCTGGTGAATCCATGGCCGCCCGCCGCCGCCTTGGCCGGGCTGGCGCTGTATCTGTTGCTGTTGCTGCGGCGCATCCCCCGACCCGGCATGGTCGGGCTGGCGCTGGCCGCGTTGATCGCCAGCAGTCTGTCCCTCTGGGTCGATCATCTGGGTCTGCCGCCGATTTGGCTGCCGTGGCTTCTGGCGGTCTGGCAGGGCGCGTTGTTAATCGTCTGGCGCTATTACGGGCCGCGCAGCCCAGACCTGTGGCAACCGGCGCTGGAAAGAGGGTTGACCTGGTTGCCCACAGTAACTGTTGTCCTGTTGTTCCTGATGCCCGAAGTGCCAGGCGCAATGTGCAGCGTGACCTTGTTGACTTTGGCGGCAACCGCGTTCTGCTTCGGCGAATGGCAGGATCAAGCGTTCTGGCGCAAGGTCGGATTATGGCTGGCGCTGGCCGGTGTTTACGCGCTCTGGCAGTGGAACGCGCCGCTGACTTGGGCGGCTCTGATCGCCCTGGCGCCGTGGTATGCGTTGCAAAGCGGATTGTTGTTGTTGGTGCTGAGTCTGATTGAACAGCGGTTGACTCGTTGGCTGGACGCTCACGATCTTCAGGTGGAAGCGGAACGCGCCCGGCGCTGGCTGACTTTGGAGCAAGCGATGAGCGAGACCACGCCTTGGTTATTGTTGGCCACCCTGTTGTTCCTGGCATTGCAGATCGGCGTGCTGCTGGCGGCGCTGATCGGCTGGAGCGATGCGCCACTGTGGCGTTTCGGCAAAACCGTGGATGCGCTGGCAGCGGGCGTGACCCTGACGCTGCTGGCTGGATGGAGCGCCTTGCACGCCTGGCGGAACCCGCAGGAACCGCAGCGGATTTACCCGCCGGTTTTCCTGCTGGCGGCGCTGGTGAGTTATGTCCGCTTGCTGATTTGGGGACTAACCCCATTCACGCCCTGGGATACCAGCGGCTTGCTGGCGGCGGCGATCCTTGCCTTCTTGCTCCATCAATTCACCGGGGCGCGGCCCTGGTATCGGCTGGGGTTGTGGTTACCGCTGTTGGCGCTGGCGACTGCGCCCTGGCAACTGGCTTCGCCGTGGCTGGGCGGAACCTTGCTGACCGCCGGGGTGGTGTATCTGTCGCTGGCCGGGACGATGCGCAATCCACTGCCGCTGTATCTGGGCGTGCTGGCGCTGAACGGCGCAATCTATCTATGGGCGCCGCTTTGGGCGGGACGCTATGGATTGTGGCAGTTCTATCTGATTCCTGGCGCGGTGTCGGTGCTGGCGCTGCTGCATCTGCACCGGCGGGAGTTGCGGCCCTCGGTGTTGAGCGGAGGACGCTTGGCGGCGTTGAGCGTGCTGTACGCCGGGGCTGCGCTGGATGTATTTCTGCGACCGGAACTGTGGGTGTTCGTTCTGGCGCTGGGTCTGGCTTTGGCGGGAATTGTTCTGGGGATTGCCTTGCGGATTCGCGCCTTTCTCTACGCTGGCATGGCGTTCCTGATTTTGAATGTCAGCGGGCAACTGCTGCGCTTCTATCCCGAACAGGGCATTAGCCGGGCGCTGATCCTGCTGGGACTGGGAGCGACGATTACCGGCGGCATGGTGCTGTTTAACCTGAAGCGCGAGGCGATTTTGCAGCGGGTGCGGATCATGCGGGCGGATTTGGCGGCGTGGGAATAGCGCGGCGCTGGGTTGCCGAAAAGCCGGCAACCCAAACCGCTGGGTTACTTCTCAAGCACATAGCGCCCCGGCGCAGGTTCCATGGCCGGGTAGTCAGCATGGCCCAGAGCCGGCGGCGGCCCTAATGGCCCGCAGCGTTCCGCCAGCCAGCGGTTCCAGTCTTCCCACCACGAGCCGGGAACTTTCTCGATGCGTTCCCGCCAGGTTTCCGGGTCACTGGCCCCGGTCGCATCACCGACCCAGAAGCGCCGCTTGGGCGGCGTTACCGGCGGATTGATGATGCCGAGGATGTGGCC
>JBDHRB010000108.1:0-7277 GCA_039807355.1 Candidatus Competibacteraceae bacterium | reverse complement strand
CCTGAAGCAGCAGCGCATCCAGTTCCGGGACCGCGTTCTGATTCAGCCGCCGCAACGTTTGCCGACCGTCTCCGGCCAGTCCAGTGAAGGCTTGGCTGGTTTGGCTGAAATGATCCGCCAGTTTGCGCACCGCCTGCGCCCCAGCGCGAATCTCGCTCAAAGTCGCTTGCGCCTGTGCGCTCAAGCCGCTGGTTTTTTCCAGCTCGCTGGCGACCTGATCCAGCGCCCGGCCCAACCGCTCGGCGCGTTTGGCCAGCGCACCGGTGATGGTTTCCACATGGGTCAGGGTCTGGCGGATGCTGTCGGAACGCTCGGCCACCGCCCCGCTGATGACGCTGAGATGTTGCAGAGTCTGAGTCAGCGCCGTTTGGTTGTCATCGCCCAACAACCGCTCCAGCCGGCTGGACAGGGTATTGATATTGGTCAGGATATTGTTAAAGGCGTCATCGAGGCGAGCCACCAGCGACGGCCCGGCCTGAATCACCGGCAAATCCTGATCGGCGGCTTTTTCCAGGGGCAAGCTCTGGCCGCCGCCGCTCAATTCTACCGAAGCCACCCCGGTCAAACCCCGGGTGGACAAGGTGGCGATGGTGTCGCGGCGGATCGGCGTACCGCGCTCGATGTCCAGCACCACATCCACCTGATCGGGCGTATTGGGGTCCAGACGAATCGACGCCACCTGACCGACCTGCACGCCGCGATAACGCACGGTCGCTTTAGGGTTGAGGCCAGCCACCGATTCTTTGAAATAAACCCGGTAAGAATCATAGGTTTTTCTTTCACCGCCGAGCATCAGCCAGAACGTCGCGCCGAGCAAGGCTCCGCTCAGGGCGATGACGAACAGTCCGACCAGGACGTAATTTACCTTGCTTTGCATGACTGTTCCCGCGCCGCCCGCCCACGCGGCCCCTCGAAGTACGCCTGAATCAGCGGGTGCTCTGCGCGGGTCAACTCCGCCATCGGCGCATAGCCGATCACTCGCCGTTCGCCGAGAAACGCCACGCGATCCGTAGCCTGCCAGAGCGTGTCCAGATCATGCGTGACCATCACCACGGTCAGGCCCAGCGATTCCTTGAGTTGCACCACCAGTTCGTCGAAGGCCCCGGCGCTGACCGGATCGAGACCGGCGGTTGGCTCATCGAGAAACAGCAGCGCCGGGTCCAAGGCCAGGGCGCGGGCTAACGCCGCCCGTTTCAGCATCCCGCCGCTCAGTTCCCCCGGCAGTTTATTGCCGGCGTCTGCGGGCAGACCGGCCAGGGCAATTTTCAGATCGGCGATTTCGTTGATCCGCCGGGCAGGCAATCGAGTGTGTTCGCGCAAAGGCATGGCGACATTTTCCCGCACGTTGAGCGAACTGAACAGTGCGCCCTGCTGGAACAACATGCCAAAGCGCCGGCGCAGGCGAAAGGCGACGCTTTCACTGATGCCGACGATCTCCTGACCGAACAGTTGAATCGAACCGGCGGACGGCTCCAGCAGCAAAATGATCGCCCGTAACAAGGTGGTTTTACCGGAACCGCTGCCGCCGACCAGGGCGACGATCTCGCCGCGCTGCACGGTCAAGTCCAGATGTTGATGAATGATCGTCTCGCCAAACCGGGTTTGCAAATCGCGCACCACGATCACCGGGTCATTGGCAGCGGAATTTAGCGCCACAATCCGACTCCGCCCAACACGATGGAGAACAGCGCATCGGCGGCGATTACCAGAAAGATCGACTGCACGACGCTGACTGTGGTCTGCCGACCCACGCTGTCGGCGCCGCCGCGCACCTGAAACCCTTGATAACAACCGACCAGGGCGATGATCGCGGCGAACACCGGCGCTTTGCCCACGCCAAGCAGGAACGAAGTCGGCGTCACCACTTGCGGGAAGCGGTCGAGGAAATCCTGGAAACTCACCTCCAGCAGTGCCTGGGCCATGACCATCCCGCCGAGCACGCTCAGGGCGTCGGCGAACACGGTGAGCAGGGGCAGGGCGATCATCAACGCCAGCAGTTTGGGCAGCACCAGCAAATCCATCGGTCGGATGCCGATGGTGCGCAAGGCGTCCACTTCTTCAGTGACTTGCATGGTGCCGATTTGCGCGGTGTAGGACGAGCCGGTGCGTCCGGCGACGATGATGGCGGTAATCAGCGGGGCCAGTTCGCGCAGCATGGTCAGCGCCACCAGTTCCACGATGAAGATGTTGGCGCCGTAGGCTTGGAGCTGCTGGCCGCCCTGATAGGCGATGACCACGCCCATCATGAACGCGAGTAGAGCGACAATCGGCAGGGCGTTGACGCCGGCGGTTTCAATGTCGCTGAACAGCGCCCGCCAGCGAAAGCGTTGCGGATGCACGGCGAGGCGGATGAAAGACGCGGCGGCCTCGCCGACAAAGGCCAGGAATTGAATAATGTGAGCGGTTTGGAACGCAACCCGCCGCCCCAGTTGCTCCAGGCGATTCGGCGGTTGGGGCGCCGTCGCGGTTCCTGCTGCCGCCAGCCGTTCCTTAAGCAAATCCAGGAGCGCCTGATGTTCCTCGCGCAGGTTGATTAACCGAACTGCGCCGCCGGCCCGCTCCAGGTCGGCGATCAGGGTCAACAGGCGCAAGGCCCCGATGGTGTCGATGCTTTGGATACCCGCGCCGTCCACGGTGAGTGCGCTGGAGGACGGCAGATCAGAAGGCAGGCGGCTATCGAAGTCCTCCAGGCCGTCCAGCGTCCAGTCGCCGGCGCAGCGGACAACGCCATTTGCATAATGCAGGGTGGCCCGGTCGGCGGGCGGAAGAGGGAGCGTCCACGATGCGCCGCCAGTCATGCCGTCCTCGCAAGTGGAAAAAAGGAAGGCGTGATTATCGCCGTTAGCAAGGGCTATCGGGTAGTGCGCTGAACTTGGAAATACAGAACCGTCATCCAGCGCGGCTGGGACAGGCAGGGGGTAGCAGGCTACCCCCTCAGAGAAAGTGTTAATTCCGGGTCAATTGCCAGGTCGCCCGATAACCGTCAGGATCAACCGCCGTGCCGGAAATTGAGTTGCCATCGGCAGCAATCGTGCCGGTATAGCTTAAACCCGAAGCGACGCCATACAGAATCTGATTGCCCTCTACGCTCCCGGACAGGTTGGATGATTCCGACGCGCCGGGTTCGCAATAAGAGGGGGTGTTCTGGTTGATCGTGGCTACGGCAAACCCGCTCAGTCGGGTTCCGGTTTGTTCAAAGCGCACGTTCAGAGTGCCGGTGCAAACCGGGAAATCATTGAAATAGAAGCTGCCGCTCCATGATCCAGTCACATCGAACGATTCCGGTTCCTGTGCCGTGAAGCTGGCGCTGACCGTGCAGGCTTGGGTGATCGGTCCAGTGGTGTAAATCGCGCCGCTCAGGCTGCCGTTGCAACCGCTGACCGAAGCAATCACATAACCTGCGTTAGCCGTAACGGTGAAGCGGGCGGTAGCGCCCACATTAACGGTTTGCGTTGTTGGGCTGATGCTCCCGCCCGTACCCGCGTTCGCGGTCACCGTCACTGTAGTCGCCGGTTGCTCCGGTTCGGGCGCAATCGGCGGCGGCACGGCCTGTTGCCGCTCCTGGAGTTGCGTCGCAGGTTGAATCAGACAGCCAGCGCCGTCGGTCGCCGGATTGCAGGGCGCTTCGACCACATCGTCATCGAAACGCAAGGACTGCTGGGCGATGGGATCAACGCCGTTGTCCGGGACCACAACTTGCCCGTGGCGGGCGCCGAACCGGGCGCGCAGGGCGCCGATCAGCGGCGACTGACAGGCCGCAGGCGCGATCAGGCCGCCGATGCCGGCGGTGTTCGCCGCTTGCGCCACTGCGCAGACCATTTCGCCCGCCGCCTGACTGCCGTACCAATACACATTGGCCAGTAGCTGATTCAGGGTGAAGACTTGCTCCGCCGTCGCCGTAATGGAACGGTCGGATGCGCCGGCTAATTGTCGTTGGTCGGCGGACGCTTCGGCGCTTTGCGCCCCGTTAAACACGCGCCGCGCCATTTCTTGCAGCGCCGCAATCAGGCTGCCGTCGATGGGTGTAGTTACCGGCCCGGCCACGATGTTGCCGGATGGGCCATAAAAGCTCACGGTCGTTGTAGCATCGGTGAAGGCGCTGAACCGCGCCTCGATGCCCGCCGAGTCGGTGTAGGCGGACGGCAAGCCGTCGGTGGTCAGTTGAATATCCGCCGCCTGGCGGGTGTTGGTGTCGGTCCAGGTAACGCCCTGAAGTTGGATTGGCTGACCTTGGGCGTTTTTCACCGCCCGCACCCCGGTCGCGTCAGTGGAATCGCTCCCCGCCCCGGCGACAGTAAAAACGTTGCGCAGGTCGTTGATGATCGAGACCAGCGCCAGCTTCGGCGGAGTCGCGGTCGTTTGCGCCAGGGTGAAGTTCTGATCCGGCTCCGACCAGCGCAGGGTGGTGTTCTGACCGGGATTGGGAAAATCGTCCAGGGCGATTTTTTGATCGAGGCCGGTCAAAAAGTCCGCGCCCAGAGTGGTCACGGCAAAAGTGACCTTGGCGAATTCAACGCCATCGGCGAAGGCTTGCGCCTGATGCACGCCATTGTTGAGGCTGTTCCAGTTAAAGGTCAGGCCGAAACCGTTGTTTTGGTCGCCGCAAACGCTGGCTGTATCGGGGCGCTGTGTGCCATAGGCGGTCGGCAGGCGCGGTCCGCCGTCAATGCTCACCTCGACCCGCGCCGCTTCGCAGACCCAACCCCGGATCAAGCCTATGCCGCTTTCAAATGACCCTTGCGTGGGTGATTCCAGACGGGCGCGCGGCGCGGAAGGCGGCGGATTGGCAGGCGGCGGCACAGTGACCGCCTGGGCGATGACGAAATTCTGATGCGGTTCAGACCAGCGCACCGGGGTCGATTGACCTGCGCCGGGGAAGTTGGGCAAGAGGTAGTTCTTCACCAGCCCGGTAATGAAGTCTTCGCCGAGCGTGGTGACTGTAAAATTGACGTTGGCGAATTCCACGCCGTCAGCGAAGGCTCGCAGATGGTGGACGCCATCGCCGATACTGTTCCAGTTAAAGGTCAGGCCAAAACCGTTGTTTTGATCGCCGCAGACGCTCGCCGTGTCCGGGCGCTGCGTGCCGTAGCCCGCCGCCAGACGCGGCCCGTCGTTGATACTGATTTCGATTTGCGTCGCGTCGCAGACCCAACCCCGAATCAGACCTACCCCGCTGCGCACAAAGGCGTTCGCCGAGGGTGATTCCAGAAACGCCTGAGTCTGCGCCATGGCAAGGCTGCTTGACAGGGCGAGACACAAACCCAAAAGCCAAATGGGAAGGTTTGCCAGTTTTCTAAAAAAATAATATTTATTAATCATTTATAAATCCCCCATCGTGATTGAAACGCAACCTCCAAGCAAGTTTAAAGCATAGACGCTGCGATACCCCCTGACAACCAGCTTATGAAAATCAAGTGCTTGGGTTAAATTCTTTTTTATTCCCGCACGCAAGTTGTGATCACAAAAGGAGCTACAACAGTAATTTTTTTAATCAGATTTGCTCAAGTCAGCGCCGATGCTGCCGATAAGCACCAGTGATGGATTCCAGTTTGATTCAAGTGAGTCCATCGACTGACAAAACGGTTCAAATAGGAGGTTTTCCCATGTTTCGCCATCAGTTTACCCCCCCCCCCGCTTTATTTATATCATTGATTTTATTGTTATTTAATGTCCAAGCTCATGCTGCTCCGCTGTTCACCAATGGAGACTTCACCGCTGGCTTCACTGGATGGACTCAAAGTTCATACTTGAATCAAAGACTCGTGCTTGACACATCCAGCAATCCAATTATTCCAATCTCAATCAATTTGGGAGCAGGAGGAAACTGGATTTCTCAAGTGATTCCTGGGAGTCCCAATTCTCAGACTGACGTGATTACCGGGATCAAGTTTCCAAAATATGGCAACTATGTTGCCAAAATCAATGGAGACAATAGTGAAGGTGGAAACAGGTATAATATCAACTCAATCTCGCAAACCGTTACGGTAGCGAATGCTGACGTTGATCCGGCAGATAATAAAATTCATGTGCGCTTTGCCTGGATGGCGGTCCTTGAAGACCCGGCTCATCCACCCACTGATCAGCCTTTTTTCCGTATTGAGTTGAAAAATATTACCAAGGGGACAACATTGTGGAACCGGTTTGAGTATGCGGGCAATCGTGCGAATCAACCCCAATGGAAAACAGTTAATTATCAATCCTCTACGTGGCAATATGTCGATTGGACCCCAGCCGATTTGGCATTTCCGACAACAGCCGTCGCGATAGGGGATCAACTCTCGCTCGAAGCCACTGCGGCCGGCTGCGCTCAGAGCGCACACGCCGGGTACGTTTACTTGAGTAAATTCGACTCAGCCGCCCCAACAGGATACCAAGTACTGACCGTCACTCCACAAGGAACCGGCAGCGGCACCGTCACCAGCAGTCCCGCTGAAATCACTTGCGGTTCAAAATGCACTGGGTTTTTCAATGACAATGCCAGTGTCACTCTGACCGCAACGCCTAATAGCGGCTCTACCTTCGCTGGCTGGAGTGGCGCTTGCACAACTACGCCCTGCACCGTGACGATGAATGCTACCAAAAACGTCATCGCCACTTTTAACGCTATCAGCAACAATGATTTGACCATCACTAAAACCGGAACGGCAACCGGCTCAGTCACCAGTTCATCCGGTGATGGAATTACCTGTGGAAGCGACTGCCAACAAGGTTATCCATCGCCAAAAACGGTGACGCTGACAGCCAAACCGGCCTCTTGTGCAGAACTCGCTCAGTGGAGCGGTGGGTGTTCGGGAGCCGCTCAGATTTGCTCGGTCATGGTCAACGGTTCTACAACGGTGAATGCGCAGTTTAATCCTATAACCTATGGATTGACGGTGAATAATCTCGGTCAGGTTAATAGCCTCGGTGCCGGTTCCGGACGGGTGGTGAGTAATCCGACGGCCATTAATTGCGCAACCAATCCAAGCAATGGGGCAATTTGCACAGATGCGGTCAAGTGTGGACAAGCGATCAAGCTCACCGCGACCCCCGATTCAGGGCATCGTTTCGTCAAGTGGACTGGCGATGCGTGCAACAACAGCACTTCGACCACCTGTTCCTTGAACATGAACAAGGCCGTATCGCTGACTGCCACATTCGCTCCCATCGCCCAGACCCTGAAAGTGGGTAAATCGGGCACTGGTCAAGGCGTCGTTACTAGCGGCGAATCAACGCCGTTGATCAACTGCGGAACGGGGACGGCGTGCCAGGCGGACTACCTTCCCAATACTGTGGTA
>JBDHRB010000107.1:0-7283 GCA_039807355.1 Candidatus Competibacteraceae bacterium | reverse complement strand
GACTACGGCTGCTTCGTCGAGATCGAAGAAGGCGTCGAGGGTCTGGTGCACGTCTCCGAAATGGATTGGACCAACAAGAACGTCAATCCGAACAAGGTGGTGGCGCTGGGCGACGAGACCGAGGTCATGGTGCTCGACATTGACGAGGATCGTCGGCGCATTTCGCTGGGCATGAAGCAGTGCCAGCAAAACCCCTGGGATGAATTCGATCAGACCCACGCCAAGGGCGACCGGGTCTCCGGCAAGATCAAGTCCATCACCGACTTTGGCATCTTCATCGGCCTGGACGGCGGCATCGACGGTCTGGTGCATCTCTCCGACATTTCCTGGAACGCCCCCGGCGAAGAAGCGGTGCGTCAATACAAGAAAGGTCAGGAAGTCGAAGCGGTGGTGCTGGCGGTCGATCCAGAGCGCGAACGCATCTCATTGGGCATCAAGCAGCTCGACAAAGACCCGTTCTCCAACTTCGTCGCCGATCATCCCAAGAACACCGTGGTCAAGGGTCGGGTGCTTTCGGTGGACGCCAAGGGCGCGATCATCGACCTGGGCCAGGGCGTTGAGGGCACGCTGCGCGCCTCCGAGCTGACCCGGGAACGGGTTGAGGACGCCCGCTCGCTGCTCAAGGAAGGCGAGGATATCGAAGCCAAGTTCATCGGCGTGGACCGGAAAAACCGCACCATCTCGTTGTCGATCAAGGCCAAGGACATGGCGGAAGAAGCGGAGGTCTTGCAGGATTACAGCCGTAAATCCAGCACCGGCGCTACGCTGGGCGACATCTTCAAGGAGCAGATGAGCAACGCGCAGGACGAATAAGCGTCAAGCCCCGGCGGCGCTTCATGTCTGCGTCGCCGGGTCTGCGCAGGGGATTGGGCGGCGCAACCCGCGCTGCTGGAGTAAGCGGTATTTTTGGGGAATGTTCATGACAAAATCGGAACTGATTGAAGTGCTTGCGTGCAAAAGAAGCGATATTCCCTACAAGGATATAGAGCTGGCGGTCAAGGCCATGCTGGAGCAGATGAGTGAATCGCTCGCGCATGGGGAGCGCATCGAAATTCGCGGGTTTGGCAGTTTTTCGCTGCATTTTCGTCCCCCTCGGGTCGGGCGCAACCCGAAGACCGGCGACGCCGTGACTCTATCGGGCAAATATGTCCCGCATTTCAAGCCCGGCAAGGAATTGCGCGAACGGGTCAACAGCCAGGTTGATGATGGCGATGCGGGTTTTTTGTGATCGCCCTTTCCATGTGGAAAGACTTTGGTGGTCATCCGCCGCTTGAAAGCCCACAGTTACGAGTGGGTTTTTTATTCAAGCATTGGCGCGCCACCCAAGAGCGGCAGGCTGGTTGATTTCACGCTGTTCTGGCAGGGGAACCCGATGTTCTGGATCAAATTCATTCTGATTGCCGCAATTTTGCTGGTCATCTTGTTGCTGGGCGTGGAGTTTTCCATTCTCAACGCCGACCCGGTCACCGTTGATTACCTGTTGAGTAAAACCGAGCTGCCCTTATCACTGGTGGTGGTGTGCGCCTTCGCCGCCGGGGCGTTGGTGACAGCGGCAATTGGCGCGTTCGTGGTGTTGCCGCTGCGCTGGCAAGTCGCCCGGCTGCGTCAATTGGCGTCGAGTAAAGACCAGGAAATCAACATCCTGATGCGCAAGGTGGGACGGGATGGGCGTTAGCCGCCCCAAGCCGCGCCGTTAAGCCATGATGGAACTTTTCTGGTTGCTGCTGCCGGTGGCCGCAGCGTCCGGCTGGTGGGCGGCCCGGCGTAGTTTATTGCAGCGCAACCCGCCAGCGGCGCACAGCGCCGACTATTTCAAGGGACTGAATTATCTGATCGACGAGCAGCCGGATCAGGCCATCGAAGTATTTACCCGCATGGCCGATGTGGATCGGAACACCGCCGAAATCCATCTGGCGTTGGGCAGCCTGTTCCGCCGTCGCGGCGAAGTGGATCGGGCGATTCACATTCACGGCAGCCTGATTGCCCGCACTCATCTGACCACCGATCAGCGCCAGCGCGCCATGCTGGAGCTGGGCGAGGATTACTTGCGCGCCGGCTTGTTCGACCGGGCCGAGGAATTGTTTCGGCAATTGCTCGAGCAACCGGATCACACGGTTTTAGCCCTGGCCCGGCTGATTCACATTTTTCAGCAAGAGAAAGACTGGCGGCAGGCTATGGCCTACAGCGACCGTCTGGAGCGGATCAGCGGTGAATCGACGCGGCGACAAACCGCGCATTTTTGCTGCGAGCTGGCCGAAGAAGCCGAGGCCCGGGGTCAGGATGATGCGGCGCAAACCTGGTTGTGCGAAGCTCTGGCGCGTGATCCCCACTGCACCCGGGCCAATCTGCTGCTTGGCCGTTCCGCCATGCGCACTGGCGATTATCATGCCGCGATTGCCGCGTTTCAGGCGGTCGAACGCCAGGATCGCGGTTATTTACCGGAAGTGATTGCGCCGCTCGGCCAATGCCACAGCGCCCTGAACCGCCTCAAGGAATGGATTGCCTATCTGCGCGAAGTGCAGGCGCGGGATCACGGCGGGCGGATCACCGATGCTTTGGCGGAGTGGCTGTTGCGCCAGGAGGGTGAAGACGCCGCGCTCCAGTTTCTCGAACGCGAATTGCGCGAATACCCTACCCTGCTCGGCTTGCGCCGTCTGGTCGAAATCAAGCTGGATCGGGGTCACGGCGCGGAATATGCGGATTTGCGGGCCTTGCATTGCATCAGCACGCAAATGCTCAACAGCACTGCCCGCTATCGCTGCGAACATTGCGGTTTCGTGGTCAAATCCCTGCACTGGTGCTGCCCCAGTTGTCTGCGCTGGAGCACTATCAAACCCTTGCCTGATCTGGTGATGAAAAGTAGCGCCTGACCTGCTTATCTATTGCCTTGTCGCGCTGCTTGGGCTTTTTGCGTCTTTGGCCTGAAACGATTGACTGAAAAAGCGACAAGCAGGCTTGCGTTGCTCAAGCGTCATTACTATGGTGTTAGCGTCAGTTTCTTTACCCTGACAAACGACATTGATTCATTCCAAATAACTCCCATCGAGAGGATCTGAGCATGAGGCTTCTGCATGTGGCGCTGGCGCTGACCCTGGCGCTGTTTTCGGCGGTGACCTTCGCTGAGGCGATTAATATCAATACAGCCACTGTTGAGGAATTAACCAAAGGCGTACACGGCCTGGGTCCGACCAAGGCCGCTGCGATTGTCAAATACCGCGAGGCTCACGGCCCTTTCCAGTCGGTCGATGATCTCACCAAAGTGAAAGGCATCAAGCAAAAGGCTTTGGACAGCTTGTTGGCGGATAAACGCAATCAGATCACTGCGGGTGAGGCTGCCGCTGCTCCGGCTGCCCCAGCCGCTTCGACAACTCCGGCGGCTCCCGCCACAGCGCCGACCGCTCCAGCCGTTCCCGCTACCCCGGCGGCTCCGGCGGCTCCGGCGGTTCCGGCCACAGCGCCGACTGCTCCAGCCGTTCCCGCTACCCCGGCGGCTCCGGCCATGCCGACTACCCCGGCGGCTCCGGCCATGCCAACTGCTCCGGCAGTTCCGGCGGCTCCGGCCACAACGCCTGCCGCCCCAGCGACGCCTCCAGCCATGCCCGCTGCGCCGACAGCGCCGCCCAAGCCGTAATTGCAAAATCCTACAAGGGAACTTTGTTGGCGACGGATCGCCGACTGGCCGCTTTTCAGCGGCCAGTCCCTTTATAATGACGGCCATCCCGCCGTCTTCTGGAAGCGTTTATGTTTCGTCCCCTGGAATTGTTCATCGGCCTGCGCTACACCCGCGCCAAACGCCGCAATCACTTCATTTCCTTCATTTCTCTGACTTCGATGCTGGGTATCGCCCTGGGCATCACCGCGCTGATTACTGTGCTGTCGGTGATGAACGGCTTCCAGCAGGAATTGCGCGGACGCATTCTGTCGATGACCGCGCACGCTACGCTCAACCGCTGGAACGGCTTGGTGGACGACTGGCGCATGGTGCGCGATCAGGCGTTGCGCCATCCTGAAGTGCAGGGCGGCGCGCCCTTTATTCGCGGCGAAGCGATGCTCAATCATCTTTCCCTGGTCAGCGGTGCGCTGATTCAAGGCATTCTGCCGGAAGAAGAGCGGCAGGTTTCCGACATCGGCGACAAAATGATCCAGGGGTCGCTGGATAACCTGCGCCCCGGTGAATTTGGCCTGATCCTCGGCAAGGCGCTGGCTGGGGCGCTGGGCGTCACAGTCGGCGACAAAGTGACGGTGATTACCCCGCAGGCCAGCGTTACGCCCGCCGGCATTTTGCCCCGGCTGAAACGCTTTGAAGTGGTGGGTATTTTCGAGGCCGGCATGTACGAATACGACCGGGGACTGGCGCTAACCCACGTCGCCGACGCCGGCAAGCTGTTCCAGTTGCCCGAAGGGGCGGTCAGCGGGGTCCGGTTGAAATTGCGCGATCTGTTTCGGGCGCCGCGCCTGGCCCAGGAACTGGCCGATCAGTTGCCGGAAGGTTATCTGGCCCGCGACTGGACCCAGGATCACGCCAGTTTCTTCCGGGCGGTACAGATTGAAAAAACCGCGATGTTTGTGATTTTGACTCTGATCGTGGCGGTCGCGGCGTTCAACATCGTCTCGGCGCTGGTCATGGTCGTGACCGACAAACAAGCGGATATCGCCATTCTGCGCACGCTGGGCGCAACCCCATTGAGCATCATGGGCATTTTCATCGTGCAGGGCATCACCATTGGCCTGGTCGGCACTGTGCTGGGTTTGATCGGCGGCGTGTCGTTGGCCACGCATGTCGATGTGGTGGTGCCGTTCATCGAACGCCTGTTCGGGGTGAAATTCCTCGCCCCGGATGTTTACCTGATTAGCGATCTGCCCTCGCAAGTGCAATGGGGCGACGTGTCCACCATCGGACTGGTGGCGTTCGGACTGGCGACGCTGGCGACGCTCTATCCAGCCTGGCGAGCGGCGCGCACCCAACCGGCGGAGGCGCTGCGTTATGAATAATCCGGCGCTCAAAGAGCAAGACATCGTTCTGGAATGCCGCCAGTTGGCCAAATCGTTCCGGGAAGGCAGCGAACGGCTGGAGGTATTGAGCAACATCACTTTTCAGGTGCGGCGCGGCGAACGGCTGGCGATTATCGGCAGTTCCGGGTCGGGGAAAAGCACCCTGCTGCATCTGCTGGGCGGACTGGACACGCCGACTGCCGGTTCGGTCTGGGCCGCCGGACAGGAATTGAACCGGTTAAGCGACACCGGGCGCGGGCGGTTGCGCAACCGCTGGCTGGGATTCATTTACCAGTTTCATCACCTGCTGCCGGAATTCACCGCACTGGAAAATGTAGCGATGCCGTTACTGATTCGCGGCGAACAGCCGGTGAGTGCTGCGGAACGGGCGGCAGCGTTGCTCAACCGGGTCGGGCTGGGCCAGCGCCTGACCCACAAGCCGGGCGAACTGTCCGGCGGGGAACGGCAACGGGCGGCGGTAGCGCGGGCGCTGATTACCGAACCGGCCTGCGTGCTGGCTGACGAGCCGACCGGCAATCTGGACCGGCACAGCGCCGAGCGGGTGTTCGAGTTGATGCTGGAACTCAACCGCGATCTGGGCACCAGCTTTGTCGTGGTCACGCACGATCCGGGACTGGCGGCGCGGATGGATGCGGTGTGGCGGCTGGCCGATGGGGTGTTGCAAGCAGAAGCGTGAGCGCCGGGCAAATCCGGTGCGCCCATCGCGGTTGACCGTTTCAGTGCGATTCCAAATTCAGTCGATCCGCAGACGCCTTGCAGCGCACCGGACTTGAACTACGCTGTAGCGATTGACGCTGCATCGGAGGCGCACCGTGATGCTCATGCACACTCTTCACCGAACCGCAACCTGTCTGATCTGCGACGCCCCCCTGACCTGGAATCCGGCCCGGAACGATCAACTCTGTGGCCGCAACGAATGCGCCTGGCGCTATTCACTGCTGGAAAAGCAAAACAAGCTGTGCCGGATTTGTCGCCGCCCGCTCTCCGACCGGGATTGGGCGTCCGGCGTCTGCCCCGCCCCGGAGTGTCGGCGGGCCGCCCTGGTGCAGCGGGCGCATGAAGATCACCAACAGCGCGTGCAGCGGGAACAGCAGTTGCGGAAACAGGCGGAACGGCTGCGTGATCAGGTCGTGAAGCGTTTTGGCATCCGCCAGCCGCACTCGTTCCTGATCGCCACTATTCCCGCAGCGCTGCATCAGATCAGCCGACTCCCGGCGCAGCGGCGACGCGCCTTTCGTGATCACCTCAAATCACTGATCGAGCGGGCTGTCACTCGTCCCCCGCTGCCGCCAGAATCGCCTCAGGACAATATTTCCGCTGAGGACGCCCGGTTGCAGGCCGCTTCCGGCAGCGCCTGCGCCTGCTGTCAAGGTTCGTGCTGCCGGGGCGGCGCTCACACCCATGCCTATCTGGGTGTGGAAACCCTGCAACGTTATATGGCCGCCCACCCCGATCAATCCCCCGGTAAAGTGTTGGCGAATTACATGCGGCATATCGGCGACGAAACCTGTACAGGCTCCTGCGTCTATCATCGCGTCGATGGATGCAGCCTGCCCCGCGAGATGCGGGCGGCGATTTGCAATGAGTTTTACTGCCGAGGGTTGCGGGAATTCCAGGCGAATGCTCCGGCGACGGGACCGGTGCGCGGCTTTTTCATCGCAACGAGCGACGATGTGATCCAACGGGCTGCCCTGGTGGATGAAGAACAGATGTTGCTGATTCCCGCGCCGCCCGCCGACGCGGATTAACCGCGTTTCCGCCAGCGGCATTCCGCCCATGCGTCTCGGTGCGCTGGCCTTTCTGCTGGGCATTCTGATCTTTCACACCCTGCCGGAATTGCCCGACCGACGTTGGACGCTGGCGCTGCCGGGCGCGTTACTGACGCTGATCTTCCTGCCTCGACTGCGCTGGCCGACCTGGGGCGTGACTGGGTTTTTATGGGCGCTGTTGCTGGCCGCGCCGCCCGCCGGATTGCCGACGGAACTGGAAGGCGCGGAAATGACCCTGGACGGCTGGATTGCCAGCATCCCGGATGCTGAAGGGCGTAGTGTGCGCTTTACCTTCGTGGTCGCGCCGGTTGATGATCCGGCAACCACGGCGCTGGCCGGACAGCGGTTGCGGTTATCGTGGTGGGATGCGGCGCAGGCCGACGCTGACGAGGCGGATTTACCGGAAGAGTCACGTCCGGCATTGCGGGTCGGCGACCGCTGGCGATTTGCCGTTCGTTTGAAAAAGCCGTGGGGCTTGCGCAATCCGGGCGGGTTCGATTA
>JBDHRB010000106.1:0-7297 GCA_039807355.1 Candidatus Competibacteraceae bacterium | reverse complement strand
ACCGGCAACCCTTCAACCTGGCTGGTGAGCGGGAGCAACTGGTTCAAGCCGTGCCCCGCCGGCAGGCTGCCCAGCCGCACCACGGAAAGAAACTGCTCCGGACGCTCCAGTTCCTTGCGCACGACCTCGCGGTCGCCGGCATCCATTGAAGTGCTTTTGGCGAGACCGCGCAACAGGGTCGAGAGTCGTTCATTGCGCCACAGGTAGAGGGGATGGGTCGGCAACAGCACCGCCTTGGCGGCCAGCTTGCCGTTGGGCAAATGGACCCGCACCTGCACGATGTCGAGCGCTAAGAGTGCTTCCAGCGCCGTCCGCGCCCAGTCCGGGCTGTTCGACGCCATGACGTGATAGTTTTCCTGGGTCTCGCGGTACAGGGTGGCGGCCAGTTCCAGATAGCGGCGAACCTGCGCCAGTATCTCGGGCCGCCCGTCCAGCCAGGAACGAGCGTGATAGATGAGCTTGCCGAGATGCGGCAACAACCCGGCGCGAACCGCCTGAAATTCGCGCCAGGTCGCGGCTAATTGAGTGTGACGCCCGATCAGTTCCGGCAAATCCTCATCCCAGGCGGTCAACAATGCCTGTAGCGAAAGCTCCTCGCCCTCGATAGTCACCACCCGATCCGGGCGGATAAACACCGGCGACCGATCCGCTGCGCTGGCCAGCGCAACCGGCAGGTACGTTTCCGAGGTGTCCAGAAAACCACCCCAATTCTCCTGACTGCAAAACGCCTGGACCCAGTCCAGTACTTTGCGGTTGATCGCTGTGGTTCCGGTCACCTCACGCTGGTTGGACGGCAGGGTGACTGGAATTTCGATGTCGTCGCTGGGAGCCTCCTCGAAGGCTGTCCAGGCTTCGTCAATGGCATCGGCAATGGCGGTCAAATCCTCGTCACGCCCCTCAAGGAGAGCGTCGGAAGATTCGCCAGCCCATGAAGGCGGCTCAATCGGGTTGGGTTCAGGCGTAGGTTCAGGCGTGGGAGGAGTCTCGTCTTCTTCCGGTTCATCCTTCGGTGGACGACCCACGACCAACGCCTTGGCAAGATCAAGCGTACCTTCAACACCGCGCTGAATCGCATCCCCGTAGGCTTCCACGGCGGCAACAGCGTCGGTCATTTCCGCTTGCCGGGTGGGATTCTGGTAGCGCCGTCGCGCTCGGGCGCGAAGGTCAGACGCTCGGAGCGTTTTGATTTGCTGGACAGTAGCCAGATTGAGAGCCAGCCGTTTACTCAAGTGATCCGGGCCGAACAACTTCTCATCTACCAACAGCCCAAGGGCAGGCAAGGCCAGCCATGGGGCGCGATTACCCTGTTCGGGTCGCAGGGTATCCCAACGAGCCAGATATTCCGCACAGGTCTCAAGCGAGAGTAGGGAATCCAGCTCTGGAGCGGTCAGAAGCTCATATAAGAGTTGGCGATGGACTTCCGGTGAACCCGGAGCCCGATCCATTAATTTATCCCGCGCATTTTCAAGTAAGGTTCGTGCAAGGTCAGAACTCTGAGGGCGGGCATAATGGCTCAGTGTATGTACACCAGCGTTATAACCACTGGCAAGTGCAATAGTACGGGGATATCGCGCTCGATTATTTCGCCATTCGGCTGCTACATGTAGATCATCAGAGAATTCTAGAATACCAACTAATCCTGCCTGCCGCGCCACATCTTCAAGATCTGTTGTTGTCGAATTCATCCCAGAAATAGCAATGGAAAACTCTTTAGCAGGAAAAGATTGATCAACTAATTCACGAAAGAATGTTTCAATATCGATAGCTGGTAGACCCTCGCGAGCGAAGTCATTTTCTTGGGGGAGCTTTTGGGTAATCCAGTGAGCGAGAGCAATTGATGTGTATTCAGATGCATTCATTTCAGGAACCAATTAGGAAAACTGATCGGGAGTCAAGGAAAATAAAACCAAACCATCGGATGGTTCCCATGCGAAACCCAAGTGGATCGCTAGGCGTTTGAATGAATCACGATTCACTCGCAAATCTGCATCTTCATCTAAAGGGGTATACCCATGTTGTCTTAAGATCGCATGATCCTCTGGTAATAATCCCACAACAAGACGCCAATGCTCTCGTAATCGGGCTGCCACTTCATCCATGGTACAAACTTCATTCTGGTCGAGAACGCTTAGTAAAAGAACACTTAAAGTATCTGGTACAGCACGAAAGTATTTTCGCTGTGTCCCACTTCTAGGCTGCACCCATCCAATTCGCTCAGAAAAATCCCGGAAGTGATCCTCAAGCTCCTTGCTAATATTGACATCTAAATTATCAACGACTTGTTCGACTTCTTCAGTGATTTTCTCTGGATTTACATTCAACCAAAGCCGTATACTCTTTCCAAATAACCCTAGTTGCCTTGCATAACAAGCCATGGCTTGAGTGCGTAATTGAGGTCGTGTATCGCCTGCAAAATCACAAAAGAATATAGTTTCTCCTGCACCGGGAATTCGTCTGATTTGATATAATAACAACCAAGATCCAACACCTATAATCAATTTTCGTAAGGCATATGATGAAGGATGGTTCTGGAGATTTTTTGCTAAGCGTAGCAACGCTTCAGTTTGCAGCTTCATCAATTCACTTATAGTAGTGAGCGATTCAAGCGAAGGATCGCCACACAAGCGTGAAATATCTTGTTCATATTTTTCTTCTTGGTCAACAAGGAATGGTGAGCCTAAAGCTGTCGCAGGACCTTCTGCTTTTGTTGCAATATCTTTTGCAAGGGCTAAAAACTGTTTACCATCCACAGTTGAGTTAAGAGCGAGCCAAACCAATGCACCAGCATTTCCATGATTTTTAGAAAGATTACCTAAATAACCTAAAGAGGGTGTGCTGTAATCACAACCAAATGTTTTATAAGGATGAAATGCTGGCCCCAGTGCTGCACCGTCGTTATTGTATGCGGCATTTAAATGATTGCGTAGCAACTTGAAAGGTTCAATATTTACCGTAGAGTCGATAATTGGCTGACTGATATCAACTAATCGCTGGTAAAGATTATCTGCAAAATATTCATCACCAGCAGACTTTTCTTCGGCCTTTGGATTGGCTGCCTTATTAAGAAGCTCAAGCCTAAAATAGCGCTGATGCAAACATAATAAAAAGCTGGTAGCAAAATGGACCGGCTTCATTCGCATTGGCACATAGCCAAGAGAATCTTTATATAAGGCGTTGATTATTAACCGCTGATCTTTAGCTGATTTCTTCACTTTATCAGAATTTCGTGATGCGCTCATAGCGCTTTCCATCAGGGCTGAGTTGAATTTCCAGAAGTTCACGCCGCTCAAGATGAGCCGACAGAACACGACGGTCGGTTACAGTAAATGGATGAAGAGCTTCAAGAAAGGCTTCGAGGCGGAATATATCACGTTCAGGTATAAGCTTCCGTGGTAATCTCCGGCGAAGGCGTTGTAAAGTCTGATAGAGCGAAAAATCTACACGAAGACTAACCGAATCACCATGTTGATCAGTATAGCGCAACAACAAGTGATCTGGCTGAAATTCTGGTAATGCTGATGAAATTCGGCTTGGTAAGCGCGGGAGTAGTAAGTTTAATTCAGTGGCAGGAATATTGCGGTTAGCCAAGAAGGAACGACTAGGTTGTTCATGAAATCTATGCCCATTCCATAAATAGAGATTGTCACCACAACCCGGAAACGAGACAGGACAATACGCGCGGTTAATTGCTTCAATAATCTGCCGTACTGACAATAGATCATCATCACGATGTTTACGCAAAAGATTACGAAATTCAGCGGCATCAGGATCCTCAAGATCAAAACAAGCTTTACCATTCTGATTCTCAAAATAAAATGCACGTTTCAAAGTTCTAAATGCAGCACGATTTAATCGTGGAGCAAGTTTAGGGCGTGGAGGATCGAACTGCCAGCCCGATATGACAACACCTTCACTATCCTCTAGAAAAGAATCCCATACAGGATGGCTATAGTTGAAAGGATCAGTAACTTGGAGATTGCGGCATAAAGAAAAACGTGAATCATCTGTGAAAATAATTTCGGAGTACCAATGTGCAGAACCTTCAGCAAGTGGGGTTTTTGAATCAGATCGATAGCCAAGAACCATACGTGATAGAATGATCCACATTTCACGTATTGTGGCACGAAGCCCAATATCCGACAGGCGCTCAAATAGGACCATAAGACGATCTTGAACTCGGCTATCGCGAAGGCGAGCAAGATTTCGCGCTAGTTCAGGAGCAGATTCTATTGAAACAGTTTCTAATTCTTTTTCACCAACAATCTTTGCCAACATGCGCCCAGCGATCTCTCGATTGAGCGGATTGCGAAGGCTCAAATCAATAACAAGCATTTTCTCTCGCATCAACTCATCTGGAGATTCAGCACCATACACGAGGCGATTCCGACATTGACGATCAAGTTCAGCGGCATGAATAGGTAATATAGATTTTGCAGCATTGCGTAGCAGATAAAGTGGGTATTCATTGATGGCAATACAAAATGGCACTTGCTTATTTATCGCTTCCCGCCAACGATCAATTACTGGGTTAGCTTGATCACTACGCATGACAGCAGTAGCATCCTCAACTACGATTGCTCCACAATCTCGGAGAATTGGCGTCAGCTTACGTAAAAGATGAGTTTTACCATCTCCGGCATTTCCAGTCAGAAAAATACTGATTCCATTATTGACTGAATCGGCTAAAAAACTTTCCAAAGCTAATTCAATATGGATACGTGCCAAATCGGCGGTTGTCATTGAATCAGAAGTTGTTTTAGGTCCAGATGCAGCCAATTCCCGCCAGAACTTAAGCGCATCAGGCTCAAAATTACCGTTTTTCATTTCAGTCAACTCCAATTTTGGTGGAGTATCATTCTCTCGAACAGACTTATCTTTAGGTATAGAAGAAGGAATATGGTCACTTAATCGCCATGCTGATCCTGTAAGCAATGCATTCATACTTGGAACATGGTTCAAGCGTGACACTAGCCAGCGCTTTCTCCAGAAAGCAGCAATCCGATCAGTTGCGTCCCGAAAATTCTGTGGTTGTAATAGATAATCAGGTAGTGCAGCACTACGGGCATTCAGAAAGTCTCTGGCCTGTGACGATAACTCAGCAGCATAAATAAGGCGTGGCCGGTTATGCAGTGTTAGCTTGTCCGGTGGAAAACCTAATGTACGCAATCCTGCAACCAGTCGTCGCAATTTTGGGCTGGGTCCTTCACCAAAAACGCTGTTTACATCCCGGAATTCTCGCTTTTGGGTAAGATATTTCTCAACTGTATCCCGTGTCTCCGCGAGAAACTGAAGCGTACCGTAGCCGGAAGTAAAACCGATTCGCTGATAACACAACTCTGCTTGCTGTGGGCTAATCACACCAGCGGGTAGCCGGATACGCTCATATTGGCTACTGCCTTGGGCATACAAACTGGTAGTACCCAAGTAAACCAGAGTATTGTCGCGATGGATAGGAGCGTTTTTAAGTTGTGAAGAAATAATTGAAGGTCCGGAATACAAGCTTCGATAGTCATCAGCGATTTGCGGCGAGAACAGTAACAGCGCCGCCAACTTGCCGCCGAGCACATGCTGGTAGGGTGGAATCGCGCCACAGGTACTGATTTCCAGCATATTGATTCCAGCATATCGGCTCTTCAGCGCCGCCAGCACGGTTTGAAGCGCGATTTCCACAGGCTCGCGCGCCAGCGTCGCGTCGAGTTGACTTGGATCGAGTAGCGCCGCCCGGTATTCACGCAGGGTCCAACGGGCATGTAGCAGTTCCGCCAGCAAACCCGCCCGCTTGCGAGCCACCAAATGGCGACGTGCCTTTTGCATGGTGGGATTGGCCGAGGGTTTGAGTTCCAACCGCAACATTTCCTCGTCTACTGGCGGATGATCATCATGAACATCCTCCATTTCAGCCGCAAGCATCGGCACATCCCCGCCGGAACGCGCTTTCACCAATTCCCTTAGCGTTTCATCCCGTAGCATGTCGAATTCTTTTGCTTGTCGGCGCAACTTGGCAATGATCTCGCGGTCCGGATTAGCCAACTCTTCCGGCGTGGCCAGCGCGGTAGAATCGACATCATCAATAGCTGCCGCGATTTGTGCTTCCATCCACTCGTATTCGGCATCAAGACATTGGGATGATGCAGCGGCGCGCAAGCGCTCGCTCAAAGCGCGCAAGTTCCAGCCCAAGTGATATTCCCGATCCTCGCCCATTTGCAAGGCGCCATTATTCAACCCGATGAGGCCCATGACCGCATGACAGGGATGGGCGGCATCCCTCACCAGATAAAGCAGTTGCCGGCCAGGTGTGGAAAAATAGGGAATGGACCAGGAATAACGGAAATACCGCCAGATCTCACGCAGCGAGTGTCCGGTGAATTCGTCAACGCCATCTGGTGTAACCCACTGCAAATAAGGACGGACAGCAGACGCAAGTGGGTCATCGCCATCATCAGGATTTCGCCGGGCGGCGAGCAGGCGCGCATGAAGTTCGCCACCATCCGCTACCAGGCACCCTACCGACTTCTTTCCGGATCGGGCTGGCGGATTTTCCAGGCGTCGCGCCAATTCACTGACGGCAGGTTCACTTAACTGGGCCTGCACGATAGGCTGGAACAGCGCCCGAGTCCGGGATTTCTCCGCGAGGATTTGCTCGGGAGTCAACCGGCCAAGGCGCGGGCGTTCGGTGACCAGTTCGATGCCATACCCCTCTTCCCGCACCTGCCAACCCAGCCGAACTAGATCGAGCAACACGCGAGCGGCTGCCTCATACGCCGAAACCTGGCCCTCATCGGGATAACGAGCGCGCGCCCAGCGCACTTCCTCACCCAGCAGCGTGCGCAGATCGCTTTCACAGTTGCGTTGGCGCGCATTAGCCAGGGATCGGGCCAGAGCCAGGAAACGGTCAGCGGCGGCGCCTTCCAGAGGGGGGCGAATAGGAACGATCATGATGATTGAGAAGTTGAAAATCGCAAGAAGATTGTTACATTATTGTAAAGTATGCACGTTTTTGACGTAGATGAATCTACCAAAGACGCTTTGTAGCTGGCAATCTGGGAGGCATGTCACCAAGCATCGTGCTAGAAACTGCATTACTGGTCTCGGTTCTGCAAAACCTATCGTTGATAGGATCTTGGCGGTGGTAGTGCTTATGCTGGTCCAACTGAGCGTTTCCTGATATTGCGACAATGATTTCGAAATCGCCCTAAGGTGCTAAATTTTCTAGAAATTCACCCTCCACCCTTCAACCGGTAAGCTTCCATGCCCGCCACTCGCAAAGTACCATCTTTCATCGCTCGACGGGTTCCGC
>JBDHRB010000105.1:0-7342 GCA_039807355.1 Candidatus Competibacteraceae bacterium | reverse complement strand
TGCGGGTGGACAGGGCGCACACCGAGGTATCGAGACTGGGGACGATGTTCAACAGTTTTTTCTTGCCGGAAAAATCGACCAGGCTCAGGTCCTTCAGGTCATTAGCGACCAGTTTAAAATCAGGAGCGGGTTGACCGACAGCGGGCAAATCACCGCTGGTATGGATGGGATTGCCTTTAAACGTGAGCTGGGCCATGTGGAAAATCCTCTTTGAGGGGTTAGCGTCAAACCAATGAAGTTTAAAGTATTTGAAATGCTCTGCCGTCTGGCAGGCGATAGCGGTAAAAATCGTTGCGGTCCACGGTCAATATCTCAAAAATCCCGGTTTGATTCGCCAACCAGCATAACGACGCATCCGCCAAATCCATTTCCCGCTTGCTTGTTCAACTCCGTGTATCGTTGCATCCAGCCGACCATAGCGCCTAAATGAATGGACTCGAACGGATAGACCGAAACGCCACCGAGTTCTACCCATTGCAGCATCTCATAGCGTTGGGGCGTGCGAAGCAAATAGGACGCTTCTACTACGCACGGCCAAGTCGTGAACAAGCGCAATCCTTCCTTGGAGAGATCGGAAATCAGCCGATCAAAATAAGCATGATGCTTATCGTCAACTGCGAACAATGCGATCAGCGGACCTGCGTCAATCAACAGGCTGCGCACTTAACTTAGCTCTGATTTTGTCTGACACATTTTCTGAAGCCTCTGGATCACCCATCGGCGTATTACTGCGCACTCGACGCAACAAATCCGCCGGATTGCTCAAACTCAAAGATCGCTCCAGTAAATCCCGGATGAACGCGGATTCAGTCAGACCGAGACGCCGCGCTTCCTGATGCAGTCGGGTTTCGAGCGTGGGGTCCAGTTCTATGGAAATCATCAGTACCCACCTTTATCCACAAATCGCTTTAAACCACTCTCGCCAGCGCCTCGGCGTACCGCTGTAAATCCGTCGTAGTGCGGGTTTCCGTAGCGCAGACCAGCAGCGCATCCCCCAGTTCGGGATATTCGCCGCGCAAATCAAAACCGCCGAGGATGTTGTGTTTCAACAAGTCTTGCAGCACAGCGTGCGCCGGACGCGGCAATTGCAACACCGCTTCGTGGAAGGTCGGCGCGTTGAACCTCCGGCGCACGCCGGGAATCTGCGTCAACAACTCGATCAGTGTTTGCAGATTGGCGTGACTGGTCGCCGCCACCTGTTCCAGGCCCTGCGGGCCGAGCAGCGACAAATACACGGTCGCTGCCGTGACCATCAGGCCCTGATTGGTGCAGATATTCGAAGTGGCCTTGGAACGGCGGATGTGCTGCTCACGGGCCTGCAAGGTCAGGGTGAAGCCGGGTTTGCCGTCCAAATCGACGGTGCGTCCGACCAGCCGCCCCGGCATCTGTCGCACCAGTTCCTGCCGACAGCACAGGAAGCCGAAATACGGACCGCCTGACGACAGCGGCGCACCCAGCGGTTGTCCATCGCCGCAAACAATATCCGCCCCCTTCGCGCCCCAAACGCCCGGCGGCTGCAAAATCGCCAGCGCGGTGGGGTTGACCAGCGCAACCGCCAGCCAATTTTGCTGATGCGCCCAATCCGTCAGCGCATCGACCTCTTCCAGCACCCCGAAAAAGTTGGGTTGAGCGATCACCAGCGCCGCGAAATCCTGCCCGGCATACGGCGCGAGCGCCTGCTGCGCGGTCTGGCCGCTGGCCGGATCGTAGGGAACCTCAACCAGTTCGATCCCTTGGTTGTGGACTATCGCGTGCGCAGTCCGCCGATAGAACGGATGCACGGCGCGGGGAACCAGCACCCGCTTCGATTTGGATTTGCGATGGGCGCGCACCGTCATCAACAACGCTTCTGCCAGCGCCGAAGCGCCGTCATAGAGCGAAGCGTTGGATACGGCCATGCCGGTCAATCCCGCCATCATGCTCTGGTATTCGTAGAAGGTTTGCAGGCTGCCCTGACTGGCTTCCGGCTGATAGGGGGTGTAGGCGCTGTAGAATTCGCCGCGTCCGGCGATGTCCCAGACCGCCGCCGGGATGAAGTGTTCGTAAGCGCCCGCGCCGAGAAAACACAGCGGTTGCGGTTGCGCCGCCCGCTCGGTGAGCAAGCGGCTGACTTGCCCTTCGTTCAAGGCTTCTGGCAAGGCGGGCAACGCGCCGACCCGCAAGGCCGGCGGGATTTCATCAAACAAGGCGTCGAGGCTGGCAACGCCCATCGCGTCCAGCATGTTCCGCACTTCATCCGGCGTATGAGGAATGAACGGCATGACCGGCCCCGCCTAACCGGCCAGCTTGGCGCTGGTCAACGAACCTTCTTCCTCTTCATCCTCATCGACGGCAATCGCTTCATAGGCCGCAGCGTCCAGCAATCCATCGAGTGCGGCGCTGGTCTTGACCCGCATGATCCAGCCCTCGCCATACGGGTCTTCGTTAATCAGCTCCGGGTTATCCGCCAGCAGTTCGTTGACCTCGACGATCACCCCGTCCAGCGGAGAATAGACATCGGAGGCCGCCTTCACCGATTCGACCACCGCGCAGCTTTCCGCAGCGGCCACCACCCGACCGATTTCCGGAAGCTCCACAAACACCAGATCGCCCAACAGGTGTTGAGCGTGGTCGGTGATGCCCACGGTGACGATGCCATCCTCCTGGGGACGCACCCATTCGTGGGTTTCGGCATAGCGCAGTTCAGCGGGGATGTTGCTACTCATGGTCGGTTCCTCAACAAGATAGGATCGGGACGATACGGTGGAAAAAGGATTCAGTTACCGGGCGATAAAGGGCGGCTTGACCACCCGCGCTGACAGGCGCTTGCCGCGCACCTCGACATGCAGGCGGTCGCCGACGCCAACCGCCACGCGGGCCAGGGCGATGCCCCGGTTCAAGGTCGGCGAAAACGCGCCGCTGGTGGTCATGCCGATTTCCCGGTCGCCGTCATACACGGTTTGGTGGCTGCGCAGAACGCCGCGCTCTTCCAGCATCAGGCCGATGAAGGTCTGGGGTACGCCAGCGGTCCGCTGCTGTTCCAGCGCAGCGCGACCGATGAACTCACGCTCCGCCGGTTGCCAGGCCACCGTCCAGCCCAGGCCGGATACTAGCGGGGTAGTGGTTTCGTCCATATCGCTGCCGTACAAGCTCATCCCGGCCTCCAGACGCAGGGTGTCGCGGGCGCCCAGTCCGCACGGCGCAACCCCCGCCGCCAACAGTCGATCCCAGACCGTGGGCGCTTCGACAGCCGGCAGCAAAAGTTCTACGCCGTCCTCGCCGGTGTAGCCGGTGCGGGCGATGAACCGGTTGCCGCTTTCGACCGCATGAAAGCGTCGGCTGGCGCACACCGCCGCTGCGGTTTTGGCATCCAGCAGCGCATCGAGTTTGGTCAACGCTTCCGGCCCTTGCACCGCCAGCATCGACAGATCATCGCGTTCTTGCCAGGCCGCGTTGAAGCGTTGCGCCAGCGGCCCGATCCAGGCCAAATCCTTATCGCGGGTCGCGGCATTCAGCACCAGCCGATAGCCGTTCTCGCCCCGGTCGTAAACGATCAGGTCGTCGATCACCCCGCCGGCTTCATTCAACATGCAGGTATAGAGCGCCTTGCCGGGATAAATCCGGGCGACATCATTCGCCAGCAAAGCGCGCAACAGGGCGCGGGTCGCAGTCGGATCGGGAAAATCGACGATGGTCATGTGCGACACATCGAACAGGCCGGCGGCGTTGCGCACCTGATGGTGCTCCTGAAGCTGCGAGCCGTAGTGCAGCGGCATGTCCCAGCCGCCGAAATCCACCATCTTCGCTCCCAGAGCGAGATGACGGGCATACAAGGGAGTGCGTTTAGCCATGCAGAGAAATTCCAAGGCGAAGGAGCGACTCTGGTGGGGCCGTTCCCGCTGAGATAAGAAACACTGGGCGGATCGGGTCAAGCCGAATCGCCGTCTTCACCGCCAGCTCACCACTTCATCCAGTCGGCGGCGCGAGCTGGATTCCGGCAACTGGGCCGGATAGCCGAGACTGAGCAGAGCCAGCGGCGTCAGCCCCGGCTCCAGCTTGAGGATTTCGCGCACCGGGTCTTCCTCGAAGTAGCCGACCCAGGTGGAACCCATGCCGGCGGCGACGATAGCCAGTTGCGCGTAAGCGGCGGCGATGGTGGCGTCTTGCAGCGCATAGAGCTTAGCGCCGCGTTCGCCGAAGGCGCTGGCGGAACGGGCCGGGTCGGCGCAAAACACCAGACAGACTGGCGCTTCGGCGATGAAGGTTTGCTCATGGGCGGCGTGTACCAAGGCTCGCCGCTCTTCCGGGTCGCGCACGACGAAAATACGATAGGATTGCAAATCCCCCGCCGAGGGCGCGGCGCAAGCCATCTCCAGAATCGCGTGCAGTTTTTCCGGCTCTACCGCCATATCTGCCTGGTATTTGCGGATGGAATGACGGTGGCGGACCGTTTCAAAAAAATCCCACATGGCGCAGCCCTCAGGGTGATGGATCGTAAAGAGGCGATAAAGCAACGATTTTAGCGCCGCAACCCGGCCCTCAGCCGGCGCTTTTCACCAGCGCGTTCAACTTCGGCAGTTCCGGGGATTGCGGGTAGTTGCGCTCCAGCACCCGCAGGCTGTCGGCGGCCAGTTGCGGCATATTCATCTTGATATAGGCCTGGGTCATGATGCTCAAAGCCCGTTCCGTAACCGGAGTGCGGGCGTAGTTCTCCAGCACATACTTGGCGCGGTTGACCGCCGCCACATAAGCGCCGCGCCGCAGGTAATAATCGGCGACGTTGACTTCATAAGCGGCCAGACTGTTGTGCAGGAAGAGGATGCGCTGCCGGGCATCCTCGGCGTATTTGCTGTTGGGGAATTTTTGCACCAGCTCGGAAAAATCGTTGTAGGACTGCCGAGCGGTATTGGTGTCGGTTTTGGCGCGATCCACCGGGGCCAGGCGGTCAAACAGGGTATTGCTGCGCTGGAAGTTGACCAGCCCTTTCATGTAATACGCATAATCGACGTAGGGATGCCGGGGATTGGCCTTGATGAAGCGGTCGGCGGCGGCGATGGCGGCGTCGGGTTCGCCGTCCTTGTACTGGGCGTAGATGGTGTCGATCTGGGCCTGTTGGGCATAGCGGCCAAACGGGTAACGGGCCTGAATCTTGTCCAGGTATTCGAGGGCGGTTTGATAATTGCCCTCGCCCATGGCTTCCCGGGCTTCGCTGTACAGGCGCTGGGCGGACCAGCCCTTGGTTTCGTCGATTTGCTCCGGGAACAGCGAACAGCCCGCCAGCAACAGAAGAAGCAACGGGATCGCAACAAACAATTGGGATAGGCGGCGCATGATCAATGGCAGGGAACGGCGGTGGTCGAAAATAGTAGAATGAGTATAACCCCCGAACCGTTAAAAACCATCATGCCGACCGAACCGGTGGATTGCCGGATTCCCCCTGCCTGCGCCGGAATGCGCCTCGATCAGGCGCTGGCCGAGTTATTGCCCGACTACTCCCGCAGTCGCCTGCAACAGTGGCTCAAGGCCGGCCAGTTGCAGGTGGATGGACGGATGCGCCGCCCGCGTGATCCGGTTCAGGGCGGTGAGCGGGTGCATGGCGCATTGCTGCTGACTGTAGAAACTCCGGCGACGGCCCAGGATATTCCGCTGACGGTACTCTATGAAGATGCTGATCTGCTGATTATCAACAAGCCGGCTGGACTGGTCGCGCACCCCGCCGCCGGCAACCGCGACGGCACGCTGGTCAACGCCCTGCTCCATCATGCGCCGGAACTGGCGGCGTTGCCCCGCGCCGGTCTGGTGCATCGTCTGGACAAGGACACCAGCGGGTTGCTGGTGGTCGCACGCAGTCTGCGGGCGCACACCGCGCTGGTGGCGCAGTTGCAGGCGCGGGCGATTGAACGGGAATACCTGGCGGTAGTGACCGGCGTTCCGGTGGCCGGCGGCGCGGTAGATGCGCCCATCGGTCGGCATCCGGTGGATCGGCAGCGCATGGCGGTTACGGCGGGGGGGAAGCCGGCGGTCACTCATTACCGGGTGCTGCGCCGGTTCCGCGCCCATGCGCTGTTGCAGGTCAAGCTGGAGACCGGGCGCACGCATCAGATTCGCGTCCACATGGCGCATATCCGCTTGCCGCTGCTCGGCGATCCGGTGTATGGCGGACGGCTGCGGGTTCCGCCCGGCGCAGCGGCGCAGTGCCTGGAAATCCTTCAACAATTCCGCCGACAAGCCCTGCACGCCCGGCGACTGGCCCTGACTCATCCGGTCACCGGCGAAGCACAGGAATGGCGGGCCGAACCGCCAGCGGATTTAGCCGAGTTGATCGCGGCGTTAATCGAAGATACGGAGCATTCAACGTGAGCGAACGCCACTCTGAGCCGTTCATCATTCCCGACTGGCCGGCGCCGATGACCGTGAGAGCGGTGAGTACGACCCGGCAGGGCGGAGTCAGCCGCCCGCCTTACGCCAGTCTGAATCTGGCGAATCATGTCGGCGATGATCCGGCGCCTGTGGCGGAAAATCGCCGCCGCTTGCGGGTTCTGGCCGATTTGCCCGCCGAACCGGCCTGGCTGGAACAGGTGCATGGAACCGCTGTAGTCGCTGCCGAAACCGTGTTGCGGCCAGTCGCCGCCGACGCCGCGTTTACGCGGGAACCGGGCCGACCCTGCGTGGTAATGACCGCTGATTGTCTCCCGGTGTTGTTCTGCGACCGGGCGGGAAGCGTAGTCGCGGCGGCACATGCCGGCTGGCGCGGACTGGCTGGCGGGGTGTTGGGCGCAACCGTAGCGCGATTGGCGACGCCGCCGCAGCAATTGCTGGCTTGGCTGGGGCCGGCGATTGGTCCCCAAGCGTTTGAGGTGGGCGATGAAGTGCGCGCCGCCTTTTTGGCCTTGAATGCGGCCAATGCCGAAAGTTTCCAGCCCTCACCCGCCGGGCGCTGGCTGGCGGATTTGTATGGTTTGGCGCGGCGGCAGTTGCGGGATTTGGGAGTTACAGCGGTTTACGGCGGGGACTGTTGCACGTTTAGTGAACCGGAACGGTTTTTTTCCTACCGCCGGGAAAATCGTACCGGGCGCATGGCGACGTTGATTTGGCTGGCTTGATTCAAATTAGCGCTTCCAATAATAACGACAACTACAAACCATGCCGACACTGAACTGGATTGGTAAAGAGGCGGTGGAAAAACACCACCAGCACGTTAAATTCCATTTACTCAAAGACGTACCCGAATTGGCTTGCGGACCGCCGGGCAATGGCAATCTGATTGTTGAGGGCGATAATCTGATCGCGCTCAAAGCGTTGCTGCCTTATTACGCCGGGCAAGTGAAGTGCATTTTGCATTGACCCGCCATACAACACCGGC
>JBDHRB010000104.1:0-7393 GCA_039807355.1 Candidatus Competibacteraceae bacterium | reverse complement strand
TCCTCGCCGCGCCACTGCCCGGCGGGACTGTAGCGCACGATGCGCGGCTTGACCTCAAAAGAGACCAGCAATTCGGAATCGCCGCGAACGCCATTGTCGCCGTTGCGCAAGGTTAATCCTTCCGAATCGTCATAAGGAGGGCGCACCGGCTGATCCAGAGCGTCGCGCAGTGGATAAGCCGTCAGCGCCTGGACGCCGCTCAGATAACCCTGGGCGTCGAATTGGGGGCGCAAATGAAACAGGCCGCCGATGTCGGAAATCGCGTACAGCAATCCTTCGTCTTCATCCCAGGCCAGACCGGACAATCCGCACAGGCGCAGACCATTCACCTCGACGCTGGCCAGGCGCAGTGCGCCGAGCAGGCGAACGCCAGCGTAGGCGTCACCGACGCGCACTTGATCGGACAGGGAAATCGGCGATGCCTGAAATTCATTGGCCCGACACGCCGTCAGGGACAGGCCGAGCGTCAGGATCACCGTCAATAGCAAGCGAGACATGCGGACTCCAAACGGTCAAGATCAAGCCGGGCATGTTACCATTCGCCCGCTGCGTTTGCCGGCTCCACCGTGCGCGCCGTTTAAAGCTCTTCATTAATAAAAAGGCAATCGAGACATGACTGTACCGGCCTGGAATCCGGCGCTTGAATTCATCGAGCGGGAAGCCCTGGAGCGCCTGCAACTCGCTCAGTTGCGTAAAACTGTCGCCTGGGCGCTGCAAACGCCGTTTTATCAACGTCGGCTGGCCGAAGTCGGGCTGACCTCCCCGGACGACATCGCCAGCCTGCGCGATCTGCGCAACCTGCCCTACACCACCAAAGAAGATTTGCGCGAAGCTTATCCCGACGGTCTGCTGGCGGTTGACCGTGACCAGGTGGTGCGCCTGCACACCTCCAGCGGCACCACCGGCGCACCGACCGTGATCTACCACACCCAGCGCGACTTGGACAGTTGGACCGATTTAGTGGCCCGCTGCATCGTCGCCGCCGGCGCAGACCGCCGCGACGTGTTCCAGAACATGACCAATTACGGGCTGTTCACCGGCGGGCTGGGCCTGCATTACGGCGCGGAGCGGGTAGGAATGCTGGTGATCCCAGCCAGTTCCGGCAATACAGCCCGCCAAATTCAGCTCATGCGGAATTTCCAAACCTCGGTGGTGCACGCCACGCCCAGCTACCTGCTGCACCTGCATTCGGCGTTGGCCAAGGAAGGCGTCGAGCCAGGCCAATTGGGTTTGCGCAAGGCGTTCATCGGCGCCGAGCCGCATTCTGAGGAAACCCGGCGCAAGATCGAAACGCTTTTCGGCATCAAGGCTTACAACTCCTATGGCCTGAGCGAGATGAACGGGCCGGGCGTCGCCTTCGAGTGCGTCTACCAGACCGGCCTGCATCTCTGGGAAGACGCCTACATCCTGGAAATCATCCATCCCCAAACCCTACAGCCGGTCGCGGAAGGGGAAACCGGCGAAATCGTCATGACCACCCTGCAACGCCAGGCCACGCCGTTGCTGCGCTATCGCACCCGCGATCTTTCCCACCTGGTCAGCGGCGGCTGTCCCTGCGGGCGCGGACATCGCCGGCTGGCGCGGATCAAGGGCCGCAGCGATGACATGCTGATTATCAACGGCGTCAATGTCTTCCCCTCCCAGATCGAAGATCGGCTGATGAAAACCCCGGAAGTCGGCGTCAATTATCTCATTCAACTGGAGAAACGCGGCTCGCTGGATCGGCTGGTGGTCAAGACCGAGATCGACGCCCGGCTGTTCACTGGCGACCCGGACGCACTCGATGATCTGCGCGAACGGATCAGCGAACTGTTGCGCTCGGCGATTCTGGTCAAGCCGGTCGTCGAACTGCACGAACCCGGCAGTCTGCCGGTGTCGGAAGGCAAGGCGAAACGAGTCGTGGATTTGCGCCCCGCGTTTTGAACGGACGAGGATGAGTGAAGATGACTGAGCAAGTCAGCGTATTTATCGACAACAAGCCGGGACGACTCAACGCCGTGACCGCGATCCTGCGCGATCAGGCTATCGACATCCGGGCGATGACCATCGCCAATCATCGCGGCTACGGGGTAGCAAAACTGTTGGTCAACGATCCCCGGCTGGCGCATCAGGCCCTGACCGAACAAGGTTTCGCCGCTGCGCTGCAACCGGTGTTGGCGGTGGTCATCGCCGATTGTCCGGGCGGTCTGCACGATTTGCTGGAAGAGCTGGCCGAGCGGCAAATTAACGTACTGAACGCCTATGGTTTCGTGATCACCCCAGGTCAATCGGCGGTCTGGTGCCTGGAAGTGGCGGATTTGGCGGAAACGGCTCGCCTGGTCGAAGCGCGGGGCTGGCGGGTGTTGAAAGAGCGCGAACTCTACCGGCTCGCGCCCTGAAGGCGAGATCGCTCAATCGCTATAAAACACGCTCTTGAAGTATTCATCCTGAGCGTGGCGCAGCAATACGGCGATGACCGCCGCCGCCGGCAGCGCCAGCAGAATGCCGAAAAACCCGAACAGATGACCGCCAGCCAGCACCGCGAATAATACTGCGACTGGATGCAGGCCGATCCGGTCGCCAACCAGCTTCGGGGTGAGCAGCAAATCGCTGATCAACTGGCCGACGCCAAACACCACGAACACCGGAATCAGACTGAGCAGGCTGTGGAATTGCAAAAGCGCGGCGATGCTGGCCACCAGGATGCCGGTGATCAGGCCCAGATAAGGGACAAAGCTCACCAAACCGGCCAGCATCCCGATCAGCAGGGAAAAGTCCAGCCCGATTACCGCCAGCCCGGTCGAATAGATCACCCCCAGCGCGGCCATGACCATGACCTGACCGCGCAGAAACGCGCCGATCACTTCATCGGATTCTCGCGCCAGGGCGCTGACCAGCGGTTCAATGCGCCGGGGCAACAAATCGCGGATGCGGGCGACCAGCAAATCCCAGTCGCGCAGCAGATAGAAAGTCGCCACCGGCACCAACATCAGATTAGCCAGCCAGGTCAGCAGCGCGGTGGACGACGCCCGGAAGGATTCCAGCAGGCCGCCGGCCATATCGCCCATGTCCTGCGCAAAGGCCATCAACTGGGTTTGCAGGTTGCGCAAACTCAGCGACTCCGGCTCAACGCCCAAGTGGCTCTGTAACCAAGGCAGAATGTGGGTTTGAAACCACTCGATATGCGCCGGCAGACGCTGAATCAGTCCTTTGAACTGATGGGTCAGCAGCGGAATCACCAACAGCAATAACAACAGCAGGCCGAGCAGGATCACCCCAAATACCAGCGTCACCGCCCAGGAACGCGGAATCTTCCGCGCTTCAAAGCGGTCGATCAGCGGATCGCCCAGATAGGCCAGCAATGCAGCCACCAAAAAAGGCGTCAGCACCGGCGTCAGCAGGTACAACAGACCGACCGTCAGCGCGGCGAAGATCAGCCAGAAGCGGGTTTGCGACTCGCGTTGTTGATTGAACATGTCATTCCACTGCATTGGGTTTTAGGGGTATGCTGGCGCTCTACAGTCGTGGCACCGCCCACACCGGTTACTATAACCGTATTCTCCATTCCATCCGCATCAGGTCCTGACAGAGGTGCGCCGGTGAAGGACATTTATTTCGCACGTCAGCCCATCTACAACCGCAATTTGCAGGTCGAAGGTTATGAGCTGTTCTATCGGCAGACCGAGACCGACAGCACCGCCCAGTTCCTCGACGCCGAAATCGCCACCTCCCAGATCGTACTGAACACCGTCACCGAAGTCGGTTTAGATCGGGTTGTCGGCGAGCATAAGGCGTTCATCAACGTCGCCCGGGATTTTGTACTCGCCGGTCATCTCGCCGGTTTTGGCTTGCCGCAACTGGTGTTTGAAATCACCGCCGACATCGTTGTCGATGAACCGCTGCTGCGCGAGCTGCGCGAGCTGCGCCAGCAAGGCTACCGCTTTGTCCTCGACGACTATGCGGATAACGAAGCCTATCAGGCGCTGTTGGAAGTAGCCGATTACGTCAAAATCGACCTGCTCACCACCCCGGAAAAAGAAGTGCGCCGACTGGTCCCGCTGCTGCGAAAACACTCAGTCCAGCTCATGGCGGAGCGCATTGAAACCCTGGCGATCCTGGAACTGTGTCAGACCTTGGGTTTTGATTATTTTCAGGGCTATCACTTTTCCCAGCCCAAACTGCTCAAATTCCAAAGTATCCCGACGAACCAATTGGCGGTGCTGCAACTGATCAGCAAGCTGCACGATCCGCATATCGAAATTAAAACCGTCGAATCGCTGATCAGTCAGGATGTGTCCCTGACCTATAAATTATTGCGCTATATCAATTCCGCCTATTTCAACCTGCCCAAGCGGGTAGACTCGATTCAACGCGCCGTGGTGCTGCTCGGCCTGAAAAATATCCGCTCCTGGGTGACGCTGATTTCGCTGGCTAATGTCGAGGGACGGAGCAGCGATCTGATCACTGTCGCCCTGGAACGGGCCAAGATGTGCGAATTGCTGGCGGATGCGATGCACATCAAGCGCAAGGACGCCGGTTTTACTGTCGGGTTGCTGTCGGTGCTGGATGTGATGACCCAGGCGCCAATGGAATTGATTCTTGCCGCATTGCCGCTGGACGAAGAAATCAACCATGCCCTGCTCCGCCACGAAGGGCCGCTCGGACGGATTCTCGCCTGCACTCTGGCCTATGAGCGTTGCGACTGGGACTCGCTGGACACTCTGGGTCTGGACCCGGCCCAGCTCAACGACGCCTACATGACCGCGCTGGCCGATGCTTATCAGGCCACCTACGAGCTGCTGAAGAGTTAGCCGCCCGGTTTGCCGGTTCCGGGGCGCTGCGCACGCCAGCGCCGGGCGCGTCGGCTCCATTGCCAGACGTAAGCCGCGCCGCTCCACAGGGTGGTAAGCGTCGTCACTGCGATCAATCCGGTCAACACCGTTTCCGGCAGAGGCAGCAGGCCGTAATGGATGATCACCGCGCAAACCAGCAGCAACTGCATCAGCGTGTTCAGCTTGCTGATCATCAGCGGTGCCGCCTGGAAACGCTCGATCAGCAGGTGGTAGCTGACCGCGCCGCCGACGATCAGCGCATCCCGCAGCACCACCAGCGCCACCAGCCAGCCGGGCAGTTCATTCAGCCAGCCCAACGCCAGAATCGCTCCCATCAGCAACAACTTATCCGCAATCGGATCCAACAGACCGCCCAACTCGCTGGTCCAGCCGAAATACTTGGCCAAAAACCCATCCAGCGCGTCAGAAATGCCAGCGATGACAAACAGCAGCAGCGCGGCGCTGTAGCGTTCTTCCAGCAGCGCCCACAAAAACGGGGCAACCAGCAAAATGCGCAGACCGGTGATCCAATTGGGAATATGACGAGCTTTGAACAAGGGTTTACAGCAACAGTGTTGGTGAAGTTGTCTAGTGTATGCAAACCAGACCATAACTGCGATGCGCGGTTCGGTCTTCATCGGAGAACGCGGATATGACCGATACATCGAAAAGTTCACACGGGGTCGCCGCCTATCAACGCATGATGGAGCGGGCGAAAAGCTATCTGGAAGAGCTGGAGCAGGCGGAAAAAGCGGCGTTTCCGCGTTTGAGCGCCAGCATTGAACACGCCGCGGAAAAAGCCGTGGAGCTGGGCGAATTGACCCGCGAAGAGGCGCAACTCATCGGCGGTTATCTCCAGCGCGACTGGGAAGACGCCGGGCGCTATCTGACTGTGACCGGGCGCGATTTACGCGCCTGGCTGCGCTTCGATCTGACCCTGCTGGAAGAACGGCTGCTGGAATTTTTCCAGCGCGGCGTCGATCAATCGCGGCTGGATTTGCTGGCGTTCGAGACGCCGCCGGACTGGCTCGGCGAGGAACGCTATCAATGCGGCGAAATCACCGGGCCGGGCAGCTTGCAATGCGAAGACTGCGGCGCTCAGGTGGCGTTTCTGGCTCCGGCGGCGATTGGCCCCTGCCTGAACTGCGGCGGGGCGCAGTTTCTACGCATCGCCGATGAGCCTTGAGTCCAATCCTAAGTACAAACCCTGACTGGGCTGTCGATTTTCCTGATTTACCAACAAGATGAATTATCGTTAACTAAGAATCGCTTGAGCTGGTTTCCACAGCAAAGCGTGTTTAAGCTCAATATCCTGTACTTTGACCGCCATCGGGATCTGCTGGCGGTTTTTTTATGCCTGGTTAAAAAATTCGGATCAGCGAGTCGCCAATTGCGCTTCGCAACGGGCCAGTTGTGCGCGATAACGCTCCGCCTGCCGACTGACCTGCTTGGCTCGTTCGATCAGCCAGGTTTTTTTTCGATAACTGCCCTTGGCGAATCCTCCCTGACCCTCGTGATAGGCCAGATACTGGCGGTAGGCGTCGCTTTTGCTGATGCGGTTGCGTTGCGCGGTTTCATGGACATACCAGCCGACAAAATCCACCGCGGCGGCGAACTCGTCGCGGTCGGCGCCGGCGTTGCCGGCGGCAGCGGTGTAACGCTCCCAAGTTCCATCCAGCGCCTGGCTGTAGCCGTAGGCTGAGGAAGGACGCGGGCCGGGGATGAAGCCGAGATACCAGATGCGCGGCGGCTGGGCGTCGGCGCGAAACGCTGATTCCTGATGAATGATCGCCAGCAATACCGGTAACGGTACGCCCCAACGCCGACTGGCGGCTTTGGCGGCGGGATACCAATGATCATATTCGGTGAAAATGGCGCAGGCGTCGCTGACGTTGCGGGGCGGAGCCGCAGCGCAGGCCGCGAGTAATAACAGTGCAATCAGCAGGCTGCCTGTCCAACACCACACGCAACCGGATTCCAGCCCGATCAGCGGCAAGCCCCGGCTGGCCAGCACGCGCTGCGGGTAAAAGCCGCCGGGCGACAGTAAAGACCAATACCGTTCAATCATGCCGAGGCGGGTAGCGTCGGGCCAGGAACAGGCCGCAAGCCAGCAAGACCGTCAGTAAAACCACGACCGGCATATCCCCGCCAGCGGCGTAAGGCGTCAGTCCGCGCAGCGGTCGCACCTGGCCGCGAATCACCGCTTCCTCGAACTGCGGCCCTTGAGCGACGATGCGGCCCCGTTCGTCGAGAATCGCCGAAACGCCGGTGTTGGTGGCGCGGGCCATGTAGCGCCCGACTTCCAGGGCGCGCATCCGGGCGATTTGCAGATGCTGGTGCGGGGCGGTCGAATCCTTGAACCAAGCGTCGTTACTGACATTAATCAACCAGGTCGCCTCCGGCAACGCCCGGCGAATTTCACTGCCAAACACCGCTTCAAAACAGATCGAGACCCCGACCGGCTGACCGCCGACCCGTAATAACGGCTGATCACGGTCGCCGGGGGTGAAATCGGCCATGGGAATGGTCACCCAGTCGCGGAAGAACAGGAGCAATCCGCGCAACGGCAAATATTCGCCGAA
>JBDHRB010000103.1:0-7393 GCA_039807355.1 Candidatus Competibacteraceae bacterium | reverse complement strand
GGCCGGAATGCCGAAATGCATCATCCCGCCCGCCACCGGACCGGCTTCGTGGATTTCGACCTCGTGACCCAAGCGCGCCAGATGATAGGCGGCGGACAGCCCGCTGGGACCGGCTCCGATCACCAGCACCCGCTTACCGGTCGCTTGGGCGGTCACTGCAAACTGCCAGTTTTCCTGCAAGGCCAGATCGCCGAGGAAGCGTTCAACCGCGTGAATGCTAACCGGAGAATCCAGCTTGCCGCGATTGCAGGCATTCTCGCAGGGGTGGTAACACACCCGGCCATGAACCGCCGGCATCGGGTTGTTTTCGGTCAGACTTTGCCAGGCTTCCTTGAATCGGCCCGCCTGGGCGTGGGTCAGCCAGGCCTGGATGTTTTCCCCTGCCGGACAGGCGTTGTTGCAGGTCGGCAGCAGATCGACGTAGATCGGTCGCTGGATGCGCTGTGGACCGACATTGCGCTTTTCGTGCGTCAAGTCCAGCGGGCGCGTCATATTGATGGGCGTGTCAGTCATCGTGCTTCTCTTCACTGTCGTCTGGTGGTTAGGGATCAAACCTGCTCCGCGAGCGATGGGCTTGATCCAGCAGGACTCGGCGTGGTCTGGCGCGGTGGTTTGCCCACCCTTGGGCGAAGCCGCCGCCGGCGACGCTCGGTCAGCCAAGCTAAACTTGTCCAGATAACCGTAGAACATTTTGCCGGGAAGTGAATGACCGCCCGCGCAACCCTGTATTTTTTTCCACCCCTATCAAGGACTCTCGCCGATGCAAGCCGTCGCTCTCCGTCAGTTGGGCGGTCCAGAACAGTTAACTATCGAAGACCTTGCCGCGCCGGAACCGGGTCCCGGTCAGGTGCGGGTGCGTCTGCACGCCTCGGCCCTGAACCGCCGCGATGTCTGGATCACCCTGAACCAATACCCCGGCATTCGCCTGCCCTGCATCATGGGTTCCGACGGCGCAGGCGTGGTTGACCAACTCGGCCCGGACGCACCAGCCAATTTGCTCGGCCAGGAAGTCGTGATCTACCCGGCCTATGACTGGGGCGACGATTCGCGTTTTCCCAGCCCAACCTTCCGCGTCCTGGGGATGCCGGACCCCGGCACGTTTGCCGAATCTCTGTGTGTTCCCGCCGGTCATGTCTTCCCTAAACCGGTGCATTTAAGTTGGGAGCAAGCGGCGGCGCTGCCGCTGGCCGGCCTGACTGCTTGGCGGGCGCTAATCACCCAGGCAGCAGTGCAACCGGGGGAAACTGTGCTGGTCACCGGTATCGGCGGCGGAGTCGCTACCTTCGCCCTGAAATGGGCGGTAGCGCTGGGAGCACGGGTGTTCGTCACTAGCGGCGACCAGGCCAAGCTGGCGCAAGCCCGGCAACTGGGCGCGGCGGACGGCGTTAATTACCGCGCCGAGGATTGGGACAAACAGTTGGCGAAACTGAGCGGCGGCGTGGATGTGGTAATTGACGGCACCGGTGGTACAGCGTTCAAGGGCTGTTTCTCGGTGCTGAAACCGGCCGGTCGGCTGGTGCTGTATGGCGCAACAATGGGCAATCCACCCGGTCTGGACGCAGCGCGTTTATTCTTCCGCCAGGCGCGGATCATCGGCTCGACCATGGGATCGCCGGAAGAATTTGCCGCGATGCTGCGCTGTGTCGCGCAACAGCGCATCGAACCGGCCATCGACCGGATTTTCCCGCTGGATGAAGCGGTCGCCGCTCATCAACGGCTATGCGCAGCGGAACAGTTAGGAAAAATCGTGTTGCGCCATGGATGAGTGGGCAACCCGGCGCAGCGAAAAAACTCATTGACGCAGTGCAGCATCATGTTTTATACTGCAACGCAGCATTCATCGGGAATGGGGTCATCTTTATGGTGGTTTTCGCCGGGCGCTCAATGAGCATCCCGGCGTTTTTTTATTGCGCCGCAAAATTTTTTTGTGCAGGTGCGTTACCCCCTTGACGCACTGCAACATCCCGACTAAGCTATCGGGCAACATCGTTCAGATGTTGTTCTTCTCCACACCTTCCTTTGGTGGTTCTTTATAGCCGGGTCAATTAATGAACCCGGCTTTTTTTCGGCGTTGTTCCTGTAAAAAAAGAGCGCCCGGATCAGCCACGTCCAGTTATAGAGCTGAAAACCGGATTCATGCCAAAATTCCGGTCATGGGTTGGGCGCGCAAATAATCACCGGTATCCCGCCTCTATCCTCAGCGCCAATAAGGCTTCACTAATGATGACAGCTCACAGCATGCTCCACCCAGGCATCCTGGCTGCGCTGGGAGCAGCGATTTTGTTTGGCGCTGGCACCCCTCTTGCAAAATATCTCCTCAATAGTGTCAATCCATGGTTACTGGCCGGGTTGCTCTATCTCGGCTCCGGGATTGGACTGACGCTGTACCGTTGGTTTAGCCGTGCGCCGTCCGTCCACCTGCCGCATCATGAATGGTGCTGGTTCATCGGCGCTGTCCTGGCCGGTGGCGTCATTGGTCCCGTGTTGTTGATGCTGGGACTGACCGGCATGCCGGCGTCGGGCGCATCGCTACTCCTGAACGCCGAAGGCATGTTCACCGCTCTGCTGGCCTGGTTTGCCTTCAAGGAAAACGTTGACCATCACATCGCGTTGGGCATGGTCGCTATCATAGCGGGTGCGGTCGTCCTGAGCTGGCCGGATGAGGCGCGATTGACCGGTGGGTGGCCCGTGTTGGCAGTGTTGGGCGCTTGTTTCGCCTGGGGCATCGACAACAATCTCACGCGCAAGGTCTCACTGTCAGATGCGACATGGGTCGCTTCGGTAAAGGGTTTGGTTGCCGGGACGGTCAATCTCATTCTGGCCGTGATGCTGGGCGCTTCCATGCCGCCATGGCAGAACATCATCAGCTCAATGCTGGTTGGATTCTTTGCCTACGGCGTCAGCTTGACCCTGTTTATCGTGGGGCTGCGTCACCTCGGCACAGCGCGTACTGGTGCGTATTTTTCGGTGGCTCCATTCATCGGTGCGCTGCTGGCGGTTGCGATGGGCGATCCCATCACGATTCCCCTGTTGATTGCCGGCTTGCTGATGGCGTTCGGTATCTGGCTGCATCTGACGGAACGCCATGAGCACAAGCACACCCACGAGGCACTGGTTCATGAGCATGAGCACATCCACGACCAACACCATCAGCATGTACATGATTTCTCCATGGTGCCTGGCGCTAAACACTGTCATCCGCACCCGCATGAACCGATCACCCATACCCACGCCCATTTCCCGGACGCGCATCATCGACACCCGCATTGAATGATCTCTGCCAGACCGATGACCGGCAGTCGCTTCATAGCGATCGATTTCCTACTACCGTCTCACTCGCCCGCTGCCAACCGCTCCACTCGTTGAAACCCGCGTGGCAACGGTTTACCGCGCCGCCCGCGTTCACCGACATACCCTTGCAAATCAGTAGGTTTGAGCTTCATATCCCGCTTGCCGGCGGTCAGGATCAAGCTCTGCTCCTGCGATAACAAAACCAGCGCCGCCAAGCGCTCCTCGCCGGGCAGGTCAATCATCTTGTTGCCCTTGCCCTTGGACAGGCGCGGCAACTCGTTGACTGGAAACACGATTAACCGGCCGCTGCGGCTGATTGCCGCCAAGCGCTCGCTCTCCAGATGAGTCACCGGCAACGGCGACAGCACTTCCGCAGCTTCCGGCACGGTCAGCACCACCTTGCCCGCCTTGTTGCGACTGAGCAGATCATCGAAGGCGCAGAGAAAGCCATAGCCAGCGTCGGTGGCCAGCACATACAAATCTTCAGGATTGCCCAGCAACACGCTGATAAACCGAGCGCCTTCTGGGGGACTGAGCTTGCCGGTCAACGGCTCGCCATAGCCTCGCGCTGAAGCCAGCCCGGTCACTGGCAAGGCGTAGGCCCGACCGGTGGTATCGAGAAAGACCGCAGACTGATTGCTGCGCCCCTGGGCCTGGGTGAGAAAACCGTCGCCCGATTTATAACTGAGCGCCGAAGCGTCGATCTCCCGGCCTTTGGCGGCCCGCACCCAGCCCTTTTGCGAAAGCACCACCAGGATAGGCTCGCTGGGCGTCAGACTGGTTTCATCAAGGGCCTGGGCGGGACGCCGTTCCACCAAGGGACAGCGGCGCGTATCGGCATAACGCTGAACGTCATCGTGAATCTCTTTACGAATCAGCGCCTTCAGCCGCTTTTCCGAATTGAGCCATGCCTGGAGTTGGGCCTGCTCCTTGCGCAATTGATCCTGCTCGCCACGCAGTTTCATCTCCTCCAGCCGAGCCAGATGACGCAGCTTGGTCTCCAGAATCGCCTCGGCCTGAACCTCCGATAACTGGAAACGGGCGATCAACACCGGCTTGGGTTTTTCTTCAGTGCGCAAAATGCGAATCACCTCATCCAGATTCAGATAGGCGATCAGCAGACCATCGAGAATGTGCAGGCGCTGCTCGACCTGATTCAGGCGAAATTCCAGTCGCCGGCGCACCGTGATTGCCCGAAAGCGCAGCCATTCATCGAGAATTTGCGGGAGATTTTTCACCTGGGGCCGGCCATCCAGGCCAATCATATTCAGATTGACCCGATAGCTTTTCTCCAGATCGGTTGTAGCGAACAGGTGATCCATCAACAAATCGACATCGACGCGATTGGAGCGCAGCGCCAGCACCAGCCGGGTTGGATTTTCATGATCGGATTCGTCGCGTAAATCCTCAACCATCGGCAGTTTTTTATCGCGCATTTGTCCAGCGATCTGCTCCATAATCCGCGCCCCGGAGACTTGATGCGGCAGAGCGGTAATCACCACATCGCCATTGTCCCGCTCAAACCGGGCGCGCAAGCGCACTGCGCCATTACCGGTTTGATAGATTTTTCGCAGTTCATCCTGGGGAGTAATAATCTCCGCGCCGCCGGGATAATCCGGCGCTGGCATGATTTCCAGCAGATCGTCCAATTGCCCCTCTGGATGATCGAGGCGATGGATACACGCTGCCGCTACTTCGCCCAGATGATGCGGAGGAATATCGGTCGCCATACCGACGGCAATCCCGGTCGCGCCATTGAGCAAGACATTCGGCAAACGCGCCGGCAATAGCACCGGTTCTTCCAGCGCACCGTCGAAATTCGGCGTCCAGTCCACGGTGCCTTGACCCAGCTCAGATAACAACGCCTGAGCAAACGGCGATAACCGCGCCTCGGTATAACGCATGGCGGCAAAGGATTTGGGATCGTCCGGCGAACCCCAGTTACCCTGCCCATCTACTAATGGATAACGGTAAGAAAACGGCTGGGCCATTAGTACCATCGCTTCATAACAGGCGGAGTCGCCATGCGGGTGGTACTTACCCAGCACATCACCGACGGTGCGGGCGGATTTTTTATGTTTAGCGCCAGCGCTTAATCCCAATTCAGACATGGCGTAAATAATCCGCCGCTGCACCGGTTTTAATCCATCGCCGATATGCGGCAAGGCCCGGTCGAGAATGACGTACATGGAATAATCCAGATACGCTTTTTCTGTAAAAATATTAAGCGGCAATCGCTCAACCGCTTCATGATGAAAGAGTGCAAGCTCGGTCATAGTCCAGATCATTCCATCAGGTTAAGCTGTTTCCAACAGGTCTGTTTTTCAGGCGCTCAACGGCTTTGATTGATAATTCGCAAGCAGAAATCAGAAAAGTTGCCTAGAATATTAGATTGCCTATAACAGTTACGGAGGTTTAAGTCTATGAACTTTGATAAAAACGTCGGCTCGGCTGACAAGATTGCCCGGCTGGTCGTCGGCGCACTGCTGATTCTCCTGGCGCTACTGGAGCAAATCGGCGCATGGGGCTGGATCGGCATCGTGCCTATCGCCACCGCGCTGCTCGGCTGGTGCCCGGCCTATACCCTGTTCGGCATCAAAACTTGCCCGACCGGCAATCCGCCATCCTCCCGTTGATCGGACGGTTCCCTGCGCTGCCCCCCGCTCGCGGGCGGGCGGCAGCGCGGATTTTGAACGGCTTTTAAGCCACCGCCGCTTGCAAAGTCAGTTTCCTGGCGTGTGGCCCTTCCCATTCCGGCGCAACCGATGGACTGTCCTCCTGCCGGAAAAAGTCCATCAGCCGTCGCAATTCAAATGCCTGCTCGTTGATGGATTGGCTGGCCTGGGCGGTTTGGGCGACCAGTTGGGCGTTCTTTTGCGTGACCTGATCCATCTGTAAGATCGCTTTGTTCACCTGCTCGATGCCTGACGCCTGTTCACGAGTCGCTGAGGCGATCTCGGCGACGATGTTGCTGGCCTTTTTGACCGCGCTCATGATCCCTTGCAAGGTCTGCCCGGACTGCTCTACCAGCCGTCCGCCATCTTCAACCTTGGCCACGCTGTCAGTAATCAGTGACTTGATTTCCTTGGCCGCCTCGGCGCTGCGTTGCGCCAGCTTGCGCACCTCGCCGGCCACCACGGCAAAGCCCCGACCCTGTTCGCCGGCCCGCGCCGCCTCGACCGCCGCATTCAGCGCCAACAGATTGGTCTGAAAAGCGATTTCGTCGATCACCCCGATGATGTCCGCGATTTTGCGACTGCTCTGGTGGATCGCCGCCATCGCCGCCACCGTCCGTTCGATCACTTGCCCGCCTTGCTCTGCCTGGACCCGTGCGGCGCCGGCCAGTTGATTGGCTTGTCCGGCGTTATCCGCGCTGTTCTTCACGGTCGCGGTCAATTCTTCCATGCTGGCGGCGGTTTCCTCCAGCGCCGCGGCCTGCTCTTCAGTGCGCTGGCTCAGATCGGCGCTTTCCTGCGCGATTTCCTCAGCGGATGTTCCGACCTGATCAGTCGATTGCATGACGTTATCGACAATATTCCGCAACTGCTCAACCATGGTCTGCATGGCCGTCAGCACCCGCGCCACTTCATCGCGGCCGGTGATGACCAACTCTCCATTCAGATCGCCGCGCGCCACTCTTTCCGCGGTGTCAACCGCGTGGTTCAGCGGATTGACAATACTGGTCGCCACCCACAACCCGCCCACGCCCAGCACGATCAGCAATACCAGCGTGCTCCCTCCCATGCGCAGGGCGTCGCGCCAAAACTCCTGATCAATATCATCGATATAAACCCCGGTGCCGATCACCCAGCCCCACGGCTGAAAACCCTGGACATAGGACAGCTTGGGAACCGGTCGGTCGGCTCCCGGTTTCGGCCATTGATAGGACACAAACCCCGCGCCCTTCCGCTTGACCGTCTCGACAAATTCGACAAACAACCGTTTACCGGTCGGGTCCTTGCTGTCACGCAAATCCTGTCCATCCAGCTCCGGCTTGATGGGATGCATGACCATGCGCGTAGCCATGTCGTTAATCCAGAAATATTCCTGTTTCTCGTAACGCAGCGCCTTGATGATCGCCAGGGCGGTTTGTTGCGCGTCC
>JBDHRB010000102.1:0-7429 GCA_039807355.1 Candidatus Competibacteraceae bacterium | reverse complement strand
TCATTGACAGCCTTGAGGGTTTATTGTAAGTTCATTAATTATACACCTGTTCGGTGTAAAGCAAGACCCCGTTTAGGGGGTCTACTACTTGTTAGGGGATACTTCTTCCCTGATCCTCTTAAACTCTTCACTAAATGTGGGATAAATGGAACAAAGCGGCATGAAAATGAAAGTATCGACACTATTAGCGACCGCAGCTTTCGCTGCATTCTTCATGGCTTCGAGTGCGTATGCGGAATGCAAACTGTCTGGGGGAGGTGTTATCCAAGACAATGACTTGGTGAGATTCAACACCAATCTCAACGGAGAAACCCAATATGCCAGAACATTTACTGACACCAGCATGGCGGGAAAGTCGCTGACCGTTAGTCCAAGCGCAAAATGCGACGCCATTGTTTACCAGGGATCTGGAGCTCATACCAGAGTAAAGCGGGGGACCAGCGGAACTGTTCCGTCTGATGCCCGTGGCGTGGGTTGCGACTGCCGGTAAAATTATCGCAACTATGCTTGCTGGGAAATCACTTGTAGTCGACTCAAAAGCCCTAACATAGTAGCGTAGGTTGGGTTGCCGTCCTTCTTGGCAACCCAACACTTCAATTAAACCGCCTAACTGGCTGCTGCACCGGAGGCCGCGCCATTGACTGTTGTGGGTGGTTTGAAGCGCGGTAGGGCGGGTTAGCGACAGTGTAACCCGCCATTTCAGAGATATCATCCGTCGGCAATCAGAACCAGAACCATGCGCGTCATTTCCAAAAGACCAATCCGTGAATTCTGGGAATGCCACCCGGAATCTAAACCCGTTCTGGAAGAATGGTTCCGCAAAGTGGGGCAAATTTCGGTAACATCCTTCCCCGAATTGCGGAGAACTTTCGGTTCGGCGGATTATGTCGATGGTTACACATTATTCGACGTGGGCGGTAACAAATACCGGATTGCCACAGTCATTCATTACGACAAACAACGCCTCTATGTCCGGCAAGTAATGACCCATGCCGAATATGATCGAAATCACTGGAGGAAAAAATGAACGCTGTACTTAACATTGAGAAACTGGTTCCCGCGTGGCAGGCGCTCAGAGCTACCGCCCCTGTATTCCATATTGAATCCGAAAGCGATTACGAACAAGCTACTAAATTTTTAAATAACCTGCTCGATATTGTCAGGGATAATGCAGACCATCCGTTGTATTCACTAGTTTCCGTGGTTGGCGATTTAATTGAAGCTTATGAAAACGATCATGAGCCATTATAAGATGGATGAGTTGGCGACAGCGTAACCCACCATTTTCACTTCGTTCCCACGCCGGAGCGTCGGGACGAGGCAATTAACGCGCTTCCCGGCTTTTCCCAATGCTCCCCTCCGAATTACTCTTCTCCTACAAGCGCGGCGCTCAGGTTTACCCGCACTTCCTGCGCGCCGATCAACAAATCTGGGCCGGACAGGTTCTCGACCTGATCCGCGACCATCAGCATCGTCCGCGCAGTGAATTGCAAGCAGCGTTGCGGGCGCTCGAAGGCGACTCCCCGGATTACCGGGTCGTGCGCGGCTTCGCCCATTTGGCGCTGAACGCCGCTGAATTCACTCTGGCTACTGGCGAACTGCAACCGGAAACGCTGCGCCGCGAACTCTTCACCCTGGCGGCGGAGCGCGGCGTTTATGGTGAATCCCCGGCCCAGGAAATCCTCGAATCGGTGGCCCCGCGCTATCAACTCGAAGCCGAAACCCTGCGCGAGGCGCTCTACGCCGATCTGCCGGAAAAACATCTGTTGACCGTCTTGCCCGACTTCACCCCGGAACGGCTGATCGACCGTTACAACCTCGCCCAGGCCCAGGGTCTGCTTTACCCGGCGCTCTATCTGCGCCTGATCGCCCATCGCAACGTCCCCGGCGAATACCGCCGATTGTTCCAGCATCTCAAGTTCCACGGGCTGATGTACGCCGTTGAGGGCAATCTCGACGACGGCTATCAAGTTTATGTCGATGGCCCGGCCAGTCTGTTCAAGCAAACCCGCAAATACGGGCTGCAAATGGCGCTGTTTTTGCCGGCTTTGTTGCGGGTGAGCCGCTGGGAAATGGAGGCGGTGCTGCTGCGCGACGGTCAGGAAGTGCGCTATCGGCTGGATTCGCAGTCACCGCTGAAACCGTTGAGCACCGCGCCGCCCGCTTACGACAGTCTGTTGGAAGAGAGTTTCGCCCGGCGCTGGGAGAAACTGGGCACGCCGTGGAGCTTGGAGCGGGAGGTGGAAATCGTCGATTTAAAAGGCACGGTGTTCGTGCCGGACTTCGCCCTGCGCCATGCCGATGGCCGGGTCGTTCATCTGGAAATCATGGGTTTCTGGCATCCCGATTATCTGCGCCGCAAACTGGATAAATTGCGCCGCGCTGCCATGCCTAATCTCATCGTCGCGGTCTCGCAGCGGCTGAACGCTGGGGCCGAGGACTTCCGCGAAGTGCCCGGCCCGGTGGTGTTTTTCAAGGGCAAACTGGAACCGCGTCAGGTGTTGGCGGTACTCGACGCGCTGTAGCGCCGGAACCAACGCTACTGACGCGGCCCGTCGATAATCGCCACCAGCGTATCGCTATGAAATACCAGAATTTTCAGAAAGGTTCCGCGTCCCAGGTTGTATTCCCACTTGAACACCGGAATCACCCGGCGCGTTTCCTGTTCGTAAACCGGGCCTGAGCGGGGCGTGGTTGAAGGATCGTAATAACCGTCGCTGCGCCGCAGGGTTTCCTCGATAAAACCGTCCTGCCAGGCGCGTTGCGGCTCGCCGCACAACTCCAGCACCCGCGACTGGGAATCGCCGGTGTTCACCAGATAGCGGCCACAGCGCATACTATCGGCGTTCGCCGTCGCCACGCCCGCCAAGGTCAACGCTGCGATGAGCGTCCCCTTTGCCAATCCGCGCATGAATCCCCCTTGATCTTGCATTCCGCATCGGTTGAATCCGGGCCATGGCGGCGATTTTTGCATTTTCACCCGCACGGCGACCTTCAAATGAATCCTACCCAACCCCCAGCGCAGCCCGCGCCCAATAGCGCACTGATTGGTTTATTCAGCGCCTTGGGCTGTTTCAGCTTCTGGGGACTGTTCCCCATCTATTTTAAGCTGCTCCAGCAGGTTCCGGCGCTGGAAGTGCTGGCGCATCGCATCCTCGGATCAGCCGTGTTGTTGCTGGCGATGATCCTGGCGCGTCGCCAGTGGGCGGCCTTGCGGGGGGAATTTCATAACCATCACCGTCTCGGCTTTTATCTGCTCACCGCGTTGCTGATCTCCGGCAACTGGCTGCTCTACATCTGGGCGGTGCAACAGGGCCGGATTCTGGAAGCCAGCCTCGGTTACTACATCAATCCTTTAGTGAATGTTCTACTGGGCGTCCTGTTCCTCGGCGAGCGGCTGAATCCGCGTCAATTACTGGCGGTGCTGATCGCCGCGCTCGGCGTTCTGGTACTGGTCATCGGCCACGGCGTATTTCCCTGGATTTCCCTAATCCTGGCGCTCAGTTTCGGCAGCTACGGCCTGCTGCGCAAAAAAGCCGGACATCCGCCGATGCTCGGCCTGTGTGTGGAAACGGCGCTGATTGCGCCGCTGGCCTTGCTGTTCCTGCTCGCCCAGGGCGGCGGCGCACTCGGTGCCATCAATGGCGCAACCGATGCGTTGCTGTTGGCGGCTGGCCCGGTCACGGTGTTTCCCCTGCTGATGTTTCTCGATGCGACGCAGCGCCTACGCCTGTCCACCGTCGGCTTGATTCAATATCTGACGCCGACCCTGCAATTCCTGCTGGCGGTCGTTGTGTATCGGGAGCCGTTCACCGCGATTCATTTGGCCGCGTTCGGTTGCATCTGGCTGGCGCTGGCGCTGTACAGCACCGACGCCTGGTTCGGCCATCGCGCCCTCCGCTATTCCCGGTTCAGCGGAAGCCGCGACTGAACCATTCCGCGTTCAATTTTCCAGCAGCACGCAGAGTTGGTCGCCGCCGGACGCCTGGGCTTGGCGCAAGGCTTGTTCAGCCAACGCCAGCACGCGCTGGCTGGCGTCTTCATCGACCTGGCGAATTTCCGGGCAGACCGCCAAACCGGCGGACACACTGACCCGGAGACTCTGCCCGCCGGGCAGGGCGGGTTCCCAGGCGCGAATCAGCATCAGCAGGCGTTCGACTGAGCGCTGGGCCGGGTCTTTGCCACAGGCCGGCAACAGCAGGGCGAATGCGTCATCCCCATAACGGGCCACCAGGTCATGACGGCGGATATTGCCGCCCAGCAAGCGGCTTAACGCAATCAAAACCTGATCGCCGACGCCGCGCCCGCAGGACTCATTGATTTGCTGGCAATTATCCAGATCGAGCAGGGCGATGCTCAACGGCCATTCCCGCTCTTGAGCAGTGAGCAGTTCCTGCTGCAAGCGTTGTTGCAGGCGCTGCCGGGTGAACAATCCGGTCAGGGCGTCGAAAGCGTAAGCGCCACTCAGCGGGGCGCTGGCCGGGTCGCGCTGGGGGCTGCGGGCGCTGACTGCAATCGGGGTTGACGGCAGACGGCTGGGCAGGGCCGCCGGCGCGGCGCGGTTCAGCGCGTTGCTGGGGCGCTCCGGCCAACGCTGAATGGCGCGAATCTCCAGCGCCTCGCGGGCCTGATCGAGGATGCCGGCGATTTGAATGGCGTCCAGGGGCTTGATCTGGAACAGGGCGGCGATTTCGGGAAATTTCGCGCCGACCGATTTCAGCAGTTCCATATAATAATCGGTGTCCAAGCTGAACCAGCGTTGAGCCAGATCCGCCACTTCCGGGGATTGTTGCCAGCGATGCGGGCAAACCCAGATATCGGCGATGCGCGCCGCCAAAGCCACACATTGCGCCAGCGCCCGATAGGATTCACTGAGGTCTGCGCGGTCAGGATCGAGGCTGCCGGCGGCGGCTTGACATAAATAATCCGGCAACAACCGCCAGTGCCGCAGCAGCCAGGCCCCAACCGCCGCGTGATCGTCGCCCAGTTGCGCCTGTTCCAGCGCCGCCAGCCGCGCATAATCGAGTGGCGCTTCGCCGCTTTCTTGCGCTTCCGTCGCTTCCTGTAGCAACGCGCCATACGCTTCCGGCATGAGAATGGCCAGCGCCATGACCCCGATGTTTTGCAGCAGCCCGGCCAGAAACAGTTCTTCCAGATTCTTCATCGACAGCCGTTCGCCGAGCAGGCGGCAGGCGGTCGCGGTCAGCAGCGAGCGGCGCCAGAATTGATCGACGTTGAGCGGCATTTTTTTAGCGTCGCGCCCGGTAGCGATCAGAGAGAAGCCCAGCGCCAGCGCCAAGGTTCCCTGCAAGCCCAACAGGCTCAATACCTGGCGCAGATTGGTCACCTTGCGGCCGATCCCGTAGAGCGGCGAGTTAGCAGCGCGAAACAGTTTGGTGACCAGCGCCGGGTCCATGGAAATCACCTGAGCCACGTCGTTCAACGCCGCTTCCGGATTATTAGCCAGTTCGACCATTTTCAGAGCCACCGCCGGCAAGCTAGGCAGATTGCCGCAAAAACGCAGACGTTGCTCCAGTTCTTCATTCATGATGTTTCAATACCCAGTGCCGCTGCGAAAACCCTCGCCTTTGATCGCAGAAAAACCGTGTGCGCGGGTTGCGGAGCGCACTTGTTTCAAGCATAGCGTAAGCGAGGCTGGCGATTAATTGAATGTTCTCCATCCGCTGCCGCCGCCTCAGCAATCGACCCGTGCGGCGCAGGTCGGCTGATCCTGCGACCGACGCTGATCCGGCCTAATCAATCGAAATTCGCTTATTCAACCCAATCCTCTATAATCCCTCTTCAATTCTCCTGCCATTCCTGAACGTAAAATTTTCATGTCGGCACGCATCGCGACGGTCAAGCGCGACACCCTGGAAACCCGGATTCAGGTTCGGGTCAATCTCGACGGCTCCGGTCAGGCCCAACTCGCCACCGGATTGCCTTTTTTCGATCACATGCTCGACCAGATCGCCCGCCATGGCCTGATTGATCTGGAGATCGCCGCGCAGGGCGATCTGCACATCGACGCCCATCACACGGTCGAGGATGTCGGCATTACCCTCGGCCAGGCGCTTAGTCAGGCGCTCGGCGACAAGCGCGGCATCCGCCGTTACGGCCATGCTTACGTTCCGCTCGATGAGGCGCTGTCCCGGGTAGTGCTGGATTGTTCGGGTCGGCCCGGCCTGGAATACGCGGTGGAATTTCCCCGCGCCCGGATTGGCGAGTTTGATGTCGATCTGTTCCGCGAATTTTTCCAGGGCTTGGTCAATCACGCCTTGGTAACGCTGCACATCGACACTCTGCGTGGCCGCAACGCCCACCACATCGCTGAGACCGTATTCAAAGCCTTTGGCCGCGCCCTGCGCGCAGCGGTTGAACCCGATCCACGCGCCAGCGGCATCCCATCGACCAAGGGTTGTCTCTAAGCTTCTGACCTTCCGCTTCCCGCACGCTCACGAGTCCTCCGCATGACCAGCATTGCGATTATTGACTATGGCATGGGCAATCTGCGCTCGGTCGCCAAGGCGCTTGAACAGGTTGCGCCGCAAGCGCGAGTGTGGGTCACTCAGCAGCGCCACGACATTCTCCACGCCGACCGGGTGGTGTTTCCCGGTCAGGGTTCGATCCGCGACTGTATGCGCGAGCTGGCCCACTGGGATTTAATTGAGGTGGTGCAGGACGCAGCGCGCAGCAAACCCTTTCTTGGCCTGTGTCTGGGGCCGCAGGCGCTGCTCGATTTCAGTGAGGAAAACGGCGGCGTCGAGGGCCTGAAGGTGTTGCCGGGCCGGGTGCGCTGGTTCGGCGAGCTGCGCGATCCGGTCAACGGCGAGCGGCTTAAGGTGCCGCACATGGGCTGGAATCAGGTGCGCCAGACTCAAAATCATCCGCTGTGGGCGGGCATCGCCCAGGACAGCCGCTTCTATTTCGTCCATAGCTATTACCTGCAACCCGCTGATGAAACGCTGGTCGCCGGCCAAACCTGCTATGGCTTCGCTTTCGCCTCGGCCATTGCCCGGGACAACCTATTCGCTGTGCAATTCCACCCGGAAAAGAGCGCACAGGCCGGTTTGCGCCTGCTCGCCAATTTCGCGGCGTGGCGACCTTAGAATTTGCCGTTCGAGTTTTTTGTCAACGCCCGATGCTGGGCGATTCACCCGCTGAACAGGTGCGCTGCTGGAAAAAGCCGTTATGTTGCTCATACCCGCGATTGACTTGAAGGATGGTAAATGCGTGCGGTTGCGTCAGGGCCGCATGGAAGATTCAACGATCTTTTCGGATGACCCGGTGGCTATGGCCGAACGCTGGGTCAAGGCCGGGGCGCGCCGCCTGCATCTGGTGGATTTGAACGGGGCATTCGCCGGTCGCCCGGTCAACGCCCAGGTGATCGGCCAGATCGCCCAGACCTTTCCCGATCTGCCGATCCAGG
>JBDHRB010000101.1:0-7441 GCA_039807355.1 Candidatus Competibacteraceae bacterium | reverse complement strand
TTTTTTACGGTAAACAGCCTTCCCGCGACGATCCTGGCAATGAATATGGAAAGAGTTTTTACCCAGATCGATACCAAGTGCGGCGACTTATACCTAGGGCTTCCCAAGGTTTCTGACGGCTTAATGACTGGCTTTCGTAGGTTTCCCGGTCTACTGCTCCCGCTGCCCTTCTACGCGCCTTCTCGCGCTCTCTGTGTCGCTCTGCCGCCATGCTCTTACTGATAAGCGTGCGTAACTGCGCCTGCTCCTGGTCTGTAATGCCAAACAGGTCAATCAGCGTGTCATTCCTTGGCGTATACAACGGCGGGTACTCTCTGTCGCCAAAGCTGACCTTATCGCCTGCTTCGTAGGCTTTTGCCTTGGAATACAACGTCATCAGCTCTTTACTGTTTTCTTGCCAGTTCGGGTCAAGCTCTTTAGCCAGAGCTTTTGCTTCGTAGTACATCAGCCTGCTGTTAGTCGCACCGGATAGCAGCAAAAAATTCAAGCGCCAAAATAGGTGCTGCATACGCTCACCTTCTTGGACACCTCCGCGCAGCTCGGCCAAAGTGCGCAGATCCTCAAGCCGATGCCAGGCTAATTGCCGTCCACTAAATCCTCGTAAGTTGTCCGTCTTGTCGCCTGGCAACAGCTTGAGCTGTCGCCGAATAGCGCGTTTCTCCCGCTCTTGACGTTGCTGTTCAATCGTCCAGCGAGCTACCGGCAGCAGTATTTCAGCCATGTACTCAAAGTTATAGCGTACCGGATGGCCGTTCAGCTCGTTCTCAACGTGGACAACTCGGCAGATTTCCCCGCTTTTCTCGTTAACGGTCTGTACAACACGCAGCACGCGACTGGCATCTTTCGCTTGGCGGTCGGCTCCAAGGTGGGCCAATCGGTCGATAAGGTAACGCTGGCAAGCGTTCCACCTGGGCAATACCTGACGCGGCAACGTCCTATCCAGAAGCCATTTGGCTTGTATGCCACGGCCTGAGAAAACTAATATTGAGGGAGGGGGAATGCCTTCTTGGGCGCAGTGGTACAGAACGGACTCTACTAACTGCTCCGGCGTTCGGCCAGTGGCCCACGGCTCACGGTAGGTGTCCAAGTCGGCAAAAAGCAGGCCAACGCGGGCAAGGTTAACCACACGTCGGTTTGGCCGGATAAACTCGGCTTGCGTCATCCAGGTGTCACGGTTCTTGTCGATTAAACCCAACACCGTGGGCATATCGATCAGCCGGTGGGATGATTGGCGCTTGTCGCCCTTGGCGTTAACCAAGATAGAAAAAAAACCTGCCTGTTCAGGGTCATGATACGCCCTGGCTTCTTCGTCCCGATCGAATAGGGAAAGCTGTTGATCTGCCGCCATGTAGCTCCTTCCAGCCATGCGCAAAAACGCAATGAGCTTGTCAAAGAAGGAACAAGGCCGTAGAATAGTATTAGCAAATTACGTCGTTGATTCTTTGTATTCTACGGCGGTCATACTTTAATTGTCGCCAAACAATTCAAGTATGTGTTCCTGAGTTTTGCAAAAGCCCCGATGCCACGGGGCTTTTGCTTTTCTAAATGTCTCCACTGGTGCCACCCGGTAAAAACAGCCTTTTTTGGTTCTTGGTGAGTGTTCGCGGCAGCCAGCCTATTGTGTCCACATAGAAGCCGGTGATACCGTGCTGTATCAGCACCGATGCCGCGCCATCAACCGAATAAAAGTAGCGCGGGCCACCACGCCGACGCCCTAAAACAAAATCCTTTCCGCCCACTTTCATGGCGATTATCAAGCCTTTGTCACCGGCCTGAATAATCGTATCTTGAACGCTGTTGGCCGCTAACAATTCTTTGAAACCCATCGGGCCAACAATACTCATTAAATCTATGCTCATAATCATGCCTTACCCGCGCCGATAACCGATAAAACAAGCCATAATTAAACCTCGCACACCAGAGTACGATAAGAGTATCATATTACAATATCTCTTTAATTGTTTTTGATTATTATTCATTCTCAATAGTCGAGCTGGCAAGTGCGCGAATGTGCCATAATACTTAATCATGCTTAAAATTCTCTTAGAGTTGATGGCATGATTGTCACGTGACCTTTCGTGTTTTCCTTCATGAGTCCGCGACAAGGGCCTGAATATCGCAAGTATTCAGGCCCACCTTCTATCCCTGCGTTAATTCGTGCTTCGGAAGCAGTGGCTCAATTTTTAATAGTTCTGCGCCTTGAGCTGCGTTCCGTGCCTTTTCAAGGTCGTATTCGCACTGCAATGCCGTCCAGAAGCGGGCCGTACTGACGCCCGCCGCTTCCAGCCTTATGGCAAGGTCGTAGCTGATGGCGCTGCGCCCGTTGACCACACGGGAAATCGACGCACGCGCCATGCCTAAGCGATCTGCTACCTCACCCACGGTCAGATTGAGCGGCTTTAATACTTCTTCGCGCAATATCATGCCAGGGTGGGGATGGTTCATCATGTCCATACCTTCGCTCCTATTTGTCGTGGTAATCCAGATAATCAACCAGGTCAGTATCGACGCCCACGAAAACAAAAATAACCCGCCAATTTTTGTTAACGGTAATTGACCAGTACCCTGCTAAATCGCCCTTGAGCGGGTGCAGTCGAAAACCAGGAAAGTCCAATTCAGCCGGAGCCTGTGCCACGTTCAGCGCCCGCAGGATGCGGCCTAATTTCGCTGCATGTTCGGCCTGTATACCTTTGGTCGAGCCGGTCTTAAAAAAAGTCTCTAATCCCTTGTGCTTAAAACTCCTAATCAAGCCGGTATCCTTTGCTCTCTGATTAATTGATAATGTAACGTGATACGCATCGCGTTTCAAGTTTTTTTGCTGAATAGGCCAATTAATTAAGGTTGGTTGACAATAGGGTAACTAATGTCAACCAACCTGTCATTTTCAGAAGACGATTGCACTAAATATCAGAAGTGGGTAACACAGCGCAAAGTCGTGGCAGCGTTTACTCTACGGCTGTAATCAAGAAAACATAGCTAGTGAGCTGTGATTCAGACCTTGCTATTGTGCATATGAGCATTTATACCAATTGAATACGCCGAACTTTTCCGTGGCACCATAGACTCATCGTCGGTGTATCCGCGCGAAGTCGTGAAAGCTGCGTTGCAAGTCAATGCGGCAGCAGTGATCTTTGCGCTACCCATTACGTTTCATCCCAGCGGGAATCCTGAGCCGAGCCGTGCCGATGAGGCCATCACCAAGCGGCTCAAGGATGTGCTAGCGCTGGTGGACGTGCGTACACTGGATCATATTGTTGTCGGTAGCGAGGAGCTGTGTTCTTTGCCGAACGGGGGTTATTGTGATCGCTGGGGGCTTCCGGCCCCTTTTTTTCCTTTTGGTAGGATGGCAACTTGCCTCAATTTTGATCTTATTTAAGTATTTTGATTCTCCACTGTGACACCAGTCCCTGATTTTTCTGGAGTGCCTCTCTGAAAGGATTGTGGATACTGCCTTATATCGAGAAGCAAAAATAATGGACTCTCCTATATGTATTTATACATTATAAATAGCGCAGTGTGACATTAAGCTAAAGGTGGGTAATGGGTATTGTCGAGCAATTACTGAAAGAGGGCGGGCCATGTTTGAGTACGGAGCTGGCACGGCTTCTTGTCGATCAACATAATCTGAGTCCAGAAGCTGCGCGCCAGCGAATTTCTCGCCAAGTGGCTCCGGTTAAGCGGCTGGCCTACCTGAAGTTTCCACGCAATGCCAGGTTTATGTACTTACAGGATCAATATGGATCGCCGTGGTTCTGGGATGGACTGGAGAAAGCATTAAGGGAAAACAGCCCTGCGTATGGTGGCGCAATTGCTGCTTTACGCCAGCGAGGCGACTTGATGCCAAAATCTCATTTTTTTATTGCGTGTGGTTCGCCATTAGCTCAGCAGCGACACTTGTCACCACAAATGATATTGGATCGTCTAACCCAAGCCAAACTGTTTGAGGAGTTCGATGTTCCAGGAATCGGGCCATGCATAACGAGGGCTCAGGAAGCCGAATTTTATTCAGACATGATTCCAGAAATGCGGGCAAGGCTCGTTGTGGAAGACATTATGCTTAAAGCGGTGCGTGGCTGGGCACGCAGTTTGGGCGTGATCAGCTACGATAAAGCGAAGATCCGGGATGACGATAGCTCTCTTCCCCAGGTTGGTACATTTGCATGGGATCTGTCAGCACCCTCGTACTTGGGGGCTCTGATTGAACGGTCAGACCAAGGGAAGCCAAGTCCTGGATTTTTTGTATGCGATATCCTACTTGATCGTGAGATCACAGTCGCAGGTATCGAGCCTTTTCTAAGAAAATGTCAGACCCTGCGTAATTTAAAACGGATAGGCAGATGCCTTCAGCTCTTTATTGCAGACAGATATAGTAAGGAAGCGTTCCAGCTTGCGAAATCTCAGGGCATTATGCCTGGTACATCTGAGACGTTATTTGGAAAAGAGGTTGCTGCATCCTTACGGCAACTCAGTGAAGTTTTACAACAAGCTGCTGGTTTGAAAGACGTGAAGATTTTTGATAAATTATTCAATAATCTTAGCCGTATTGAGGGTGCTGCAACTAACCTGCGTGGTGCTCTGTTTGAGTTCTGGGCTGCTGAAGCCGTACGACAGACTTTTAGTGCGCATATTCGGATGAATCGCATTTTCATTGATGGTGCAGATAAGGCCGAAGTTGATGTACAAGCATCAGTCGCTTCCCGGCAGATCCGCTTTTACGAGTGTAAGGGGTATCAGCCGGGTGGCCTGATACCTGATGACGAGGTAGATCGTTGGCTGGATAAACGAATCCCGCTGGTTTACAAGCAAGCACGAGAAGCGTCTGAGTGGACGGGAAAGGACTTTCATTTTGAATTCTGGACTACTGGTCGTTTGTCAGAAGCATCCATAACAAGGATTAAAAAGGCGCAAGCTAACATCAGGACAGGGCGTTACACACTTGATTTCTATGATTCAGAAAGACTTATGGCCGTTGCCAGGGATACTAAAGACAAGGCGCTAATCGATGCATTACGCCAACACTTTCTTAATCACCCGATGGCGAAAATTCAGCGGACAGGCGAGAAATTTCAACGCTCAGAAAGTGGCATACTGTAAAAGACGGATAAAGTCATACTAGATGCAAATCTTTGTGTCTCATATTCTGTGTGACCACGCTATTTCAGGTTCGCTATTCGCTTATTGTCACCGGCAATGTTAAATTGACCCACTAACGGCAATCTAAAACTGACCCACCTGAGGCAAAATTGCCGCCGATGATTAATAGAACAAGGCGGTGTACATTTAATGCTAACTCAGGAGCTATTAGTGGAAATCCATGTGTTACACCGACAAACCATAGATTCATAACCCAATGAATACTAAGTAAAACTCAGAAAAATGGCGGCTGGTGACACAACTGTTGGGTCTACCCCATTCTGCCAGCACTGGCGCTGATGACCCATTACCCAAGCGGGCACAATATGTTCCCATTCAGTACGGGCAGCCCGGGAGGCACTTCTGCGCGGGGTATACCCACAGGATGCCAGATCCACCCTGCCGCCTGACTTACCTGTCCATCTCCATTTACAGCCGCAATACAACGTTCCCTGCTCAGACTGGTTGTGGTCGTAATAGACATGCTGACGTGCCTGCACCTTTGCTTCACTGAACGACTGGGGGGCTGCATGGATCGGAGAATGAAAAAAAGCGCCGATAACGGCAAAGCTGACGAGCAGCTTTGCCATCAGATTGTTTCTCAAATGAAGTACCTGGGGCTTGAAGTCCATTGGAACGAAAACATACGCTAAGTCTCTGCGCACGCTTAACGTGCTTTATTTTCCGTTTCCTGAAGCGACCCCTAGTATGAGCGGTTCTCCTCTTGATAGTCTGTCAGCAACCCTACTGCGATAATAACAATTCCCATGACAACGTAGAAATTTCGGGCAATAGGTTCCTCAGCAAAACCAAGGATAAAAGGAACGGCAACTAATACAGGCCCAACAATGCGTTCGATCCAACCTTGCAGTATAAAGGGAATGATCTTGATGGTGCTGACAGGAAATCCGGAAGCCAATGTAACCGCAAGATGAACGAAAGCCAATACATAGGCAAGTATGGCAGGTACTTGGCTTAGGTTCAGCAGTACTGGCGCCAGTAAAAATATAATCACTGTCAGAAAATCTAAATATCCATGGGTACGGGGCGAAATTATTTTCATTCGATGACTCCTTGCTGAGTAGTTGATAACACCGGCACTTTATAGGGTGTTATCAACTGAGTCTGTTAGCTGGAAAACATTTGTTGACTCAGGAGTAGTTCCAAGCCTAGCGGGGATCGATTAATGACAGTGCTGTATCGTTAACACAAATATGTTCACGGGTATAGTCAAGCATGCCCCGGTTTCTGAACTGGTTCATGATAGTACTAATGACAGGGCGACTCGCGCCAACCAAGTCTGCCAGTTCTTGTTGAGTAAGAGAAATTTCCAATGCATACCCGTGCATGCACCGTATTCCAAATAATTTGGCAAGTTCCAGAAGCATTACGATAAGCCGTTGTTCAACCGATTGAGTAAGAATAGCGCGCAACTTGCGTTCTATTTGCTGTTTATGGGCATATACCGACTCAAGAATCTGCCATGATAAATTAGCTTGTGAGGTAATTAATTTTTTAAAGTCAATGTATTCAAGACGATAAAAATCGACCTTTCCAAGCGCCTGTGCGTTTTCTTCCATTATTTGGTTAGTGAAGTCACCTACCTGTAAGTAACCGATGATATCGCCGGTTTTTAAGAGAGTCAGCGTTAATTCGTTTCCCTGTTTGGTGAGATGGGAAAGTTTGACGATCCCATTTTTTATCCAGAAAAAACTTGAGCAACGATCACCTTGTCGATAAAGAAAAGCTTTGTCAGGAAGGCTGGCCAGTTGAATAGAAGGGTACTCTTTTTTCCATGTTTCCCAGGTACAGCTGAGAAATGGGTTCATAATTTTTCATATCCTTTTTCAGAAGACGACTGCACCAATTGATGAGGTATGAAGCCTGTTGTGCATATGGCTCTTGACAGCATAATATCAGTACTCATATGCACGAAACTCGTATATGTTCAATACTCGTATGCACCAAAGCACGGTAAGCATGGCGACTGATTTCGCACTGATTACCGAGCACGGCGTGACCACTCTGCCAGAACAGGCATGAGAGCATGCGCTAGATCATTGAGCCGCTGGCACTGTCGGAAACAGTATGGCATGAAGCGGACGACGCGGCAGTTCAGGCTATCAATGAGTCGATCATTGAAGCACGGCACAACCCCGAGACGGCGCACTCTCTGTTCGCGTTAGCTTCCTACGGTCGGCACGATCCGGCATCACTGGAACAGTTACGCACCACCCTCGCTAAGGAAGGCATTCCCCCAGAATTTTTGTCACATTACGAGCCCGATTGACCCTTTGCATGCCTTAGA